>JAEURL010000689.1 GCA_016789165.1 Anaerolineales bacterium
GAGCCCACGGCACAGGCCGTCCTGCTGGCTGAGCGCGCCTATCTGCACCTGCGGCTGGGCAACGGCCCGGAGGCCACGGCCGATGCCCGCGCCGCGGCCGCCGCCGACCCCGGCTCGGCCCTGGCGCAGGTGACGGTGGCCGTGGTGGCCGGCCAGGCGCCGGACGCGGCGGCGCTGGAGGCCGCGCGCATCGCCCCCGCCGACGACCCGATCTGGCAAGCCATTCTGCAAGCCGCCGGCCCGTAGGGGGCTGTGCTACAATCGTTCGGCTTGGCCGAAAAATGCCGGCCGCGCGGACCCACTCCGCTTACCCGGCCTCCCATTCCGAGGCCTGATCCCACGCTTACCCTTAATCTTCGGAGCCGTCATGCCCTCCCCCACCCAATCCATCGCCTACGCCCACCAGAACCACGCCCGCTACCTGGCCGAGCTGCAGGAGCTCGTGCGCATCCCGAGCATCTCCACCCTCTCCGAGCACAAGCCCGATATCCAGCGCTGCGCGGACTGGGTGGCCGGCCAGCTGCGCGGCATGGGCTTTGCGGGCGTGGCCATCATGCCCACCGCCGGCCATCCCGTGGTCTACGGCGAGTGGCTGAACGCGCCGGGGAAACCCACCGTGCTCGTCTACGGCCACTATGACGTCCAGCCCGTGGACCCGCTGAACGAGTGGAAGGCCGGCCCCTTCGAGGCCGTGGTGCGCGGCGACGACCTGTTCGCCCGCGGCGCCTCCGACATGAAGGGCCAGGTGCACGCCTTCCTGAAGGCCCTGGAGGCCATGCTCAAGCACGGCGAGCTGGCCGTCAACGTCAAAGTGCTGGTGGAGGGCGAAGAGGAGATCGGGTCGCCCAGCCTGGGCGCCTTCATCGCCGCGCACAAGGCCCTGCTCAAGTGCGACGTGGTGCTCAACGCCGATTCGGGCATCCTCAAGCCGGACCTGCCCTCCTTGATCTACGGCCTGCGCGGCCTGGCCTACTTTGAGCTGTGGGTGCACACCGCCAGCCAGGACCTGCACTCCGGCACCTTTGGCGGCACCATCCACAACCCGGCCCAGGCCCTGTGCGAGCTGATCGCGGGCATGCACGATGCCGAGGGCCGCATCACCCTGCCCGGCTACTACGACCGGGTGCGGACCCTTTCGGCCGACGAGCGCGCCGAGCTGGCCCGCCTGCCGCACAACGACGCCGAGTGGCTGACGATGACGGGCGCGCCGGCGCTGTGGGGCGAGGCCGGCTACACCACGGTCGAGCGCTTCGGCGCGCGGCCCACGCTGGAGGTCAACGGCCTGTACTCGGGCTTCATTGGCGAGGGCAGCAAGACTGTGCTGCCGGCCAAGGCCATGGCCAAACTCTCCATGCGCCTGGTGCCGGACCAGGACCACGAGGAAGTGGAGCGCCAGCTGCGCGCCTACCTGGCCGCCCACGCGCCGGCCGGCGTGCGCTGGGAGCTGAAGGCCCTGGCCGGCGGGCCGGCGGCGCTGGTGGAGCGCGACTCGGCCTACATGCGGGCGGCCGTGGCCGCGCTGGAGAGCACCTGGGGCGTGCGCCCGGTCTTCGAACGCGCCGGCGGCAGCGTGCCGATCGTCAGCCTGCTGCAGAAACAGCTCGGCGTGGACTCGATCCTGATGGGCTTCGGCATGCGCGACGACAACATCCACGGCCCGAACGAGAAGCAGCACCTGCCCAACTACTACCGCGGCATCGAGGCCTTCATCCGGTTCTTCGCCAACCTGGCGGAGTAGCCTGACCGGCGGCCGACGCCCAACGGCAAGCCCCCCAAAAAGACGGAGGCCGGCGGTTATGCGCCGGCCTCCGTTTTGTTTCCCCGCCTCAGCCGCGGTCACGGCCGGCCAGCTTTCACGCCGTCGCCCTCAATTCATCGCGCGCCGCGCGCGCATTCGGATGAACCGTCCAGCCCAGCCCCGGCGCCACCTCCACCACCCATTCCAGGTAGATCAGGCACAGCTCGCGCAGCGAGGCTGTGGCTTTGGCCCGCAGCAGGTCGGCGTGAAAGCCCGTGTCCCGGCTGGTGGGGTCCAGGGCGATCTTGTCGGCGATGAAGACCAACTGTTCCAGTTGGGAGGCACCGGCCCGGCCAGTGGTGTGATAGCGCACGGCGTTGAGCACGGCCTCGTCCGTCACCCCCAGGCGCTGCCGCAGCACCTCGGCGCCCACCAGGCCGTGGATGACCGGCGGGATCGCCCGGTCCGCCTCGGTCAGCGGCACGCCCAGCGCCTCGGCCGCCGCCACCATCCCGCGCAATGGGACCGGGGCCGCCAAATCGTGCGCGGTGCAGGCCAGGTCCACGGCCGCGAGGTCCGGGAAGCCCAGCCGGCGGGCCAGCTGGCGGCCGGCGGCGTTGACCTGGGCCGAATGCCGCAGGGTATCCAGCCGGCCGGCCGCCCGGAGGAATTGGCGCACATCTCGCAGCGGGTGTCCGGTGTTTTTTAGAGAAGCAAAGCTCGGAAGCGTCATTATTTGATTATAACTGCCCGCATATTACGTCTTGTGGGTGGTATAATCCTCAGGTCAGATACCTGTCTATCAGAAGGGAAAGGCAAATGCTGCCTACCTCCACACTTTCCAGCTCGGCCGCGCCGGGCTCCAACTCCAAACCCCCGCATTCTCACCTGGAATTGCTTGAGCTTTACCGCCAGATGGTGCTGATCCGGCTGTTCGAAGAGAAATGCGAGGAACTCTATCAGAAGGGCAAAATCGGCGGCTTCATGCACCTGTACATCGGCCAGGAGGCCGTGGGGGTGGGCGCCGTCGCGGCCCGCCAGCCGCAGGATAGCGTCATCACGGGCTATCGCGACCACGGCATCGCCCTGGCGGCCGGCATGACGGCCCGGGTGGCCATGGCCGAGATGCTCGGCCGCGTCACCGGCTGCTCCAAGGGCAAGGGCGGCTCGATGCACCTGGCCGATATCAACCTGAAGTTCTGGGGCGGGCACGCCATCGTCGGCGCGCAGATCGCGCTGGCGGCCGGCCTGGCCTGGGCCGACAAGTTCCAGCGCCGCGATGCCGCCACGCTGTGCTTCTTCGGCGACGGCGCCACCAACATCAGCTACTTCCACGAGGCCCTCAACCTGGCCGCGGTCTGGCAGCTGCCGGTGGTCTTCATCTGCGAAAACAACAAGTACGGCATGTGGACCCCGATCGAGAAGGTCTCGGCCGTCACCGAGATCCGGCGCAAGGCCTCCGCCTACGCCATCCCCAGCGACGTGGCCGACGGCATGGATCTGCTGGACGTGCGCGCCAAGACGGCCGCCGCCCTGGAGCACTGCCGGGCCGGCCACGGGCCGTACTTCCTGGAAGTGATCACCTACCGCTTCCGCGGCCACTCGATGGGCGACCAGCGCGCCTACCGCACGCCGGACGAGATCCGCAAGTGGCAGGCCGAGGACCCGATCGGCAAGTTCGAGAAGGTCCTGCTGGACGCCGGCGTGGCGCCGGCCGACATCGACAAAGTGGACGACGACGTCAAGGCGGTCATGGCCGACGCCGTCGCCTTTGCCGAGGCCTCGCCCTTCCCCGACGACAGCGAGATCTGGACCAACATCTACATCGAACCGTAAGCGCGGGCCTGCAACCCGCCCCGAAGGACTCTATGGCCGGCTTATCAATTTCCAAAGCCATCGCCCAGGCGCTCGCCGCGGAGATGGAACGCGACTCAAACGTGGTGGTGCTGGGCGAGGAAGTGGCTGCTTTCGGCGGCACCTACGGCGCCACCTCCGGCCTGCTGGACCGCTTTGGCGGCGAGCGCGTGCGTGACACCCCCATCTCCGAAGGCGTCATCGTCGGCGCCGCCGTGGGCGCGGCCATGAACGGCCTGCGCCCGGTGGCCGAGATCATGGGCATCAACTTCGCCTTCCTGGCGATGGACATGATCGTCAACCACGCCGCCAAGGTCCACTCCATGTTCGGCGGGCAGTTCCGCTGCCCGCTGGTGGTGCGCACCACCTCCGGCGGCGGCCGGCAGCTGGCCGCCACCCACTCCCAGACCGTCGAGCACCTGTTTGCGCACTTCCCGGGCCTGAAGGTGGTGGCGCCCGCCACCGCCGCCGACGCCAAAGGCCTGCTCAAGTCCGCCATCCGCACCGACGACCCGGTCATGTTCGTCGAACAGGCGACCATGTACTCGCAGCGCGGCGAGGTGCCGGACGACCCGGACTTCCTGATCCCGCTCGGCAAGAGCGACGTCAAACGCCGCGGCCGGCACGTCACGGTGGTGGCCTACTCCAAGATGGTGGATATCTCGCTCAAGGCCGCCGGCGAACTGGCCAAGGACGGCATCGAGTGCGAGGTGGTTGACCTGCGCTCGCTGCGCCCGCTGGACCTGGACCCGGTCTTCGAGTCCTTCAAGCAGACCAACCGCTGTGTGGTGGTGGAGGAGAGCTGGCGCACGTACGGCGTGGGCAGCGAGGTGGCCGCGCGGATCTACGAGGAGTGCTTCGACTACGTGGACGCGCCCGTCAAGCGCGTGGCGCAGAAGGAAGTGCCGCTGCCATACGCCGGCAACCTCGAGCGGGCCGCCCTGCCGCAGGTGGAAGACGTCGTCGCGGCGGTCAAGTCCGTCCTGTAACCACCGGCCCCGGCGTCCGGGGTCCCTTATCTTTAATCAGCAAGCGCTGGCCGGCGGCCAGTGCGCTTTTGCGGAGCTCTCATGGCTGAAGTCGTCCCCATGCCCAAACTCGGTTTCGACATGAAGGAGGGCACCCTGGTGCGCCGCCTCAAAGAGGTCGGCGACGCGGTGGCCAAGGGCGAGATCCTGGCCGAGATCGAGACCGACAAGGCCACCGTCGAACTGGAGGCCTACGTCGGCGGCGTGGTCAAGGGCTGGGTCGTGGAGGTCGGCAAGCCGGTCCCGGTCGGCTCGCCGATGGTCGTCATCGCCGCGCCGGACGAAACCGTGGATATGGCCGCCCTAACCGGCGTCCAGCCGGCTGGCGCTGCACCAGTGGCCGGCGCTGCCCCGGCGGCCGAGGCCGCTCCGGCCGCCCCCAGCGCCGCGGCGGAGGCCGGCGGCCGGACCCTGGCCTCGCCGGTGGCGCGCAAGATGGCGGCTGAGGCCGGCCTGGACCTGGCCCGCGTGGCCGGCACCGGCCCCAACGGGCGCGTGGTCAAACGGGACGTGGAGGCCTTCCTCAAGGCCGCCCCGGCCGCGGCACCCGCCGCTGCCCCCGCGCCGGCGGCCCGGCCCGCGCCCGCCCCGGCGGCGGTGGCCGTCAGTGCCGAGGACCAGTCTGTGCCGCTCACCAAGCTGCGCGCCATCATCGCGCGGCGCATGACGGAATCCACCCAGAGCGTGCCGGCCATCTACCTGACCATCGAGGTGGATATGGCCCCCGCCATGGCCCTGCGCAAGCAGGTCAACGCCCTGCTGCCGGACGAGCGCAAGGCCTCGGTCAACGATCTGGTGGTCAAGGCCACGGCCCTGGCCCTGCGCCAGTTCCCGAACCTGAACAGCACCTTCGCCGGCGACCACGTGGTGCGCAAGGGCCACGTCAACGTCGGCATCGCCGTGGCGGTGCCGGCCGGCCTGCTGACCGTGGTGGTCAAGGACGCCGACGCCAAACCGCTGGCCCAGGTGGCGGCCGAGGTCAAGCCGATGGTGGCCCGCGCCCGGGAGGGCAAGGTCCAGCCGGCCGACATCGAAGGCTCGACCTTTACCGTCTCCAACCTGGGCATGTACGAGATCGAGCACTTCACGGCCATCGTCAATCTGCCGGAGGCCGGCATCCTGGCCGTCGGCGCGGTCAAGGACGTGCCGGTGGTAAAGGACGGCCAGATCGTGCCCGGCACGCGCCTGAAGATGACGTGCGCGGCCGATCACCGGCTGACCGACGGCGCCGAGGTGGCGCAATTCCTGCAGGCCATCAAGAAAGGCCTGGAAGAGCCGCTGCGTCTGCTGGTCTGAAGGCACCCCCGCGCCCCGGCTGGCGCCCGGCCTCTATCCGGCCAGGCGGCCACGGCGTTTGCACGCTGGCAGGGAAACCGGTAGAATCCCGCTCAGGTGGCCGGCCGACAGCAGCCCTGCCGGCGGCCCAGTGTATGCCGGAAAAGATCCTCGTCGTTGATGATGAACCTGAGACTGTCAGTCTGCTGGGGCTCACGTTGAGCCGCGCCGGCTACACAGTCATGAAAGCCACCAGCGGCGGCGCCGGCTTGGATTTGGCCACACGCGAGCATCCGGACCTGATCATCCTCGACATCATGATGCCGGATATCAGCGGCCTGGACGTGCTCAAGGCCCTGCGCAAGATCTACGCCGTGCCCCCCGTCATCTTCTTCACGGCCAAAAGCCGGGTGGAGGACATGGTCGAAGGGATGGAGGCCGGCGCTTACAAGTACTTGGTCAAGCCCACTTCCCGGGAAAAGCTGCTCGAGACCGTCCGGTCCGCCCTGACCGATCTCTACCCCAACCGTTCCTGACCCACCCGCGTATGACCACTGCCGCCTGGTTTTATCGCGCCCCTGAGCCCCGCCCGTACCTGATCGCCGAACGCGTCCGCCTGAGCCTGTGGGACCAGCGGCTCGGCACTCTATGGCTGGACACCGTCAGCGCCGAGCCCCCCATCACCCTGGCCGGCACCCACGCCGGCCAGCCCGTGAAGCTGGAGTGGACGCCGGCCGAATGGCTGCGGCTCACCGGCGGCGCGGACGCCGGCGATGTGGCCAGCGCCCTCGGCACGGTCCTGGGCCGCCGGCCCACCCTGCGCTACACCGACACGGCCGGCCAGGGCGTCTGGGAATGGTGGATCAAGCCGGACGCCGCCGAGCAGCGCTGGCAGGCGATCCAGGGCCAGCCGGCCTTCGGCAGCCCCGCCCGCCTGAACCCGGCCCGCTAAACCGCCCGCTCTCCCTGCAAATCGGTCACCGATTGCGCCCGCCGGCCACGCGGAGCCTCCCCGCGCGCCCGCCGCGCGGCGCCCAAGCGGGCGGCCCCGGCGGAGAGACACGCTATAATCCCCCCCGTCGCCCGTTCGTCCCAACCGCACATTTTCAGGAGCCGCCGCGATGTTCGTGCCCAGCCTGTTGCTGAAACAGCTCTACACCTTTCGCAGCCTGAAAAACACGCCGGCCGGCGTCGAGTTCTCGGTGAAGAACCGGCTGAGCGACGCCGAGTTGGCCGAAGTGGTCGGCCTCAAGGTGGACGGCCAGCCGATCCCGCTGGAGGCCGTGCGCCTGCGCCTGGCGGACGGCACCACCCTGGCGCCCGCCGACCTGGCCGGCCGCACGGTGCCTTTTCCGCTGCGCGCCGCGATCACCCTCGCCGTCAGCCGGCCGCCCCTGGCCATCGGCAAGCACAAGCTGGAGATTGCGTTCAAGGCCAACCCCTTCGGCCAGTTGTCGTTCGAAGTCGAGGACGCCATCGCCGAGACGGATGACGGCCTGGTGCGCATCCCGCGCGATCCGGCGGATGATTACGGCCCGGCGGCCCTGCGCGCCCGCCAGGCCTTCGTGGAACAGCAGACCGGCGTCAAGCTGGAGCACCTCACCCAGCTGAGCTGGGACCCGCACCGCGCCAAGGGCAACATCGAAAACCTCACCTGGGTGGCCCAGGTGCCGCTCGGCTTCGCCGGCCCCATCCACATCAACGGCGAACACGCCCAGGGCCAGTTCCTGGTGCCGCTGGCCACCTCGGAGGGCACGCTGGTGGCCTCCTACAACCGCGGCATCAAGGTCCTCAACCTGTGCGGGGGCGTGAAGTGCACGGTGGTGGCGGACGCCATGCAGCGCGCCCCGGTCTTCGTCTTCGACGACGCCCGCGGCGCGCGCGAATTCCTCAAATGGGTGGAGCAGAACTTGGCCAAGATCCGCGAGGAGGCCGAGGCCTCCTCCAGCGTCGCCAAGCTGCTGGATATCGACCCGTACCTGGCCAGCAAGTTCGCCTATCTGCGCTTCAACTACGCCACCGGCGACGCCGCCGGCCAGAACATGGTCGGCCGGGCCACCTTTGCGGCCTGCAGCTGGATCATCGACCACTACCCCGGCATCCGGCGCTTCTACCTCGAATCCAATTTCGCCACCGACAAAAAGGCCTCGCAGGTCAACATCATGCGCACGCGCGGCAAGCGCGTCACCGCCGAGGCGACCATCCCGCGCGATGTGCTCATTCAGAACATGCGCGTGGAACCGGAGA
>JAEURL010000690.1 GCA_016789165.1 Anaerolineales bacterium
GAAGGGCCGCTGTCCACACAACCACCGGTGGTCCTAGTCCGCGGCCGGCTGGGGGACGAAGGCGCCGGCCGGCAGGCGGGCCGGCATGGCCGGGCGCGGGGCCGGGCGCGGGGCTTCCACCGGCCCGTGGCCGTAGGCGCCGCCCTGGGCCAGGGCCTCGATCTCGGCCCGGGTGCTGTGGACGCGCGCCACCCGACCGTCCTGCATCTGGATCACGCGGTCCGTCTACGACACCAGGCGCAGGTCGTGGGTGACCATGATGCCGGCGCGGTTCTGCTCGTGGATCAGGTCGGCGAAGGTCTGCACCACCTGGAAGGCGCGCTCGGTGTCCAGGCTGGCGGTCGGCTCGTCGGCCAGCACCAGCGCCGGGTTGTGGATCAGGGCGCGGGCGATGGCCACCCGCTGCTGCTGGCCGCCGGACATCTGCGAGGGCAGGTTGTGCAGGCGCTGGCCCAGGCCCAGCCGCACCAGCAGGTCTTTGGCGCGCGCCCGGCCGGCCTTATCCAACTGGCCGTTGAGGCGCAGCATCAGTTCCACGTTCTCCTGCGCGGTGAGGTAGGGCACCAGGTTGTTGGCCTGGAACGTGAAGCCGATCTTCTCGCGCCGGAAGGCCACGCGCTGGGCGTCATTCATCTGCGCCAGGTCGTGCCCATCCACCAGCACCTGGCCGGCGCTGGGCGAGAGCAGGGCGGCCAGGATGGCCAGCAGCGTGGTCTTGCCGGAGCCGCTCGGGCCCACCAGGGCCACGAACTCGCCGGCCCGCACCTGGACGGAGACCTCGTCCACGGCCCGGATCACCTGGCCCTCCAGCGGGTACGTCTTGACGACCGAACGGGTTTCGAGCGCGACAGGGGCGGTGGTCATGGGTGACACTCCTCAGGCCGAGAGGCCCAGCGCTTTGAGCGGCTCAATGCGCACGGAATAGCGGATGGAGACGCTGCCGCCGAGCGGGCCGATCAGCAGCAGGGCGGCAATGGCCAGGCCGGCGGCCGGGCCGGTGAAGGCGAAGGGGATGGTGGCGGGCAGGCCGGCCGAGAGGCCCAGCGTGGCCAGGCCGCCGAGCGCCACCCCGAAGGCGGTGACGATGATGATCTGCAGCACGGCGGCCGTGCCCACGGCGGCGTTGGAGGCGCCGATGGCCTTCAGCACGCCGATCTGCGGCACTTTCTGCAGCACCTGGATCTGGAAGAAGCCGCCGATGACGAGCACACCGATCAACAGCGTGAAGAACTGCTGGGTGTTGAGCGTGCTCTGCTGGGCGCTGTAGCCGGGCAGGTTCTCGTACGCCTGGCGGATGGTCAGGACGTCGATATCGTTCACCTGGTTCAGCAGCCGGTCGGTCAGGCTGGCTGCTTCGGCCGGGTTTTTGGCCCGCACCGCCACGGCGTTCACGGTCAGCTCGGCGCGGCTGTTCTCGCCCTCGCCCTTGGGCCGGATGCGGTCCCAGGTGAAGAGCGGCACGAAGACGGCCGGCTGGAACAGGTACTGCTGGCCGTCGCTGATGCCCACGACCTTGAGGGTGAAGAACTCGTCCTTGGTCCCCTGGGTGGATTGGATCACCAGGCTGTCACCCACCTGCAGGCCCAGGCGCAGGACCACGCCGCGGTCCAGCACGGCCTCATTGGCCAGGTTGGTGCCCAGCTGGCGCCCCTCCAGCGCCCGCGGCTCGCCGGGCCGGCCCGGCTCCACCCCCACCAGCGAGATGCGCAGCGGCAGGGCCGCGGCGCCGGCCGGCAGCGGCTGGGCGATAACGGCGTTGGCGAAGGCGATCGCGCCGGCATCTTCCACGCCCGGCGTGCGCCGGATGGCGGCCACGCGCGTGCGGCCGAGCCGGCTGGCCGCGATCAGGTTGTCGGCCCGGTCGCTGAGCACCACCAACTGCGCGTCCAGCTTGGACAGGTATTCGCGGTTGCTGTTGGCCAGGCCCTCGGCCAGCGCGGCGATGAACAGCACCAGGATCGTTATCAGCGCGATCACCAGGCTGAACAGCAGGAAGCGCCCGCGGTTGCGCCAGACTTCTTTGACGGCCAGGAAACCGGCCACGCTCAGGGAATTCATGCGGCTCTCCTCTTTCAACCCGCGTAGGATACCGCCGCCAGCGCAGTTTGTCTATGGGATGTATATATTTTGTATAATGTTGTCTGAGGGGCGGGCG
>JAEURL010000071.1 GCA_016789165.1 Anaerolineales bacterium
CAGCATCTCGATCCCCGCGTCGTCCGCGCTTTCATCAAGCTGTGGGAAGACGGCGAACTGATTATCGAAACGACGGCTGACGCCAAGCCGCCGATGTGAACTGATCGCCGGGCCGCCAGCCCAGGGAGCCATCCACAAAAAAAAGCCGGCCGCCCGAATGGGGCGGCCGGCGGCGCAGGCGGCAGTTACTTCTTCTGCTCGTCGTTCAGGGTCTGCAGCAGTTCCAGATCGCGCTGCAGGTTGCGCCGGCGGAACCACCAGCTCAGTAGATACAAAAAGGGCAGCCCGAACAGGACGGCATAGCCCAGCAGCAGGTAATTGAAGGTATCCGGGGTATCCATACCAGCCTCCTCAGGCGGAAAGCATCCGAACTTTCAGCTGCTCAACCCGTTCCGCCAGGTCCTCCAGCCGCACCCGGTTCACCAACAGGCACACGTACACCACCGAGAAGGTGAAGACCGAGAAGAGCATCGTCTGCAGCATGGGGCTGGTCATGTGGAAGGTGCCCTGGGCCGCGTCGCCGCTGCCGCCCACCACCACCGGATGGATGGTGCGCCAAATGCGGATCGAGAAGAACGTGATCGGCACGCTGATAAACCCCACAATCCCGTAAATGGCCGCAAAACGCGCCCGCCGATCCGGGTCATCCAGGCCTTGGCGCAGCATCAGGTAGGCGACGTAGATCAAGGCCATGATCGTGTAGGTGGTCAGGCGCGGGTCCCAGGTCCACCAGGTGTTCCAGGCCGGCCGGGCCCAGATGGAGCCGGAGGCCGCGCCCATGACGGTGAAAACCAGGCCGATCTCCACCGAGGCATGGCCGATCTGGTCCCACAGGTGTTTTCCGGTGCGCAGATAGACGAGGCCGGCCACGAATGTGACCATGAAGGCGGCCAAGCCCACCCAGGCGGCCGCCACATGAAAGTAGAAGACGCGCTGGACCGCGCCCATGGTCACCTCGGTCGGCGCGTAGAAGAAGACCATGGCAGTGGCCACCAGTAGCAGGCCCGCCGTCACCAGATTCAAGATTTGCGCAACCCGATCTGACTTAAACATACGGCTCTCCTCTACTCCTCCAGAACGTAATCAAACGCCATGAACGCCACGGCGATAAAGATCACGTCATACCCGATCAACAGGCTGAACCACTGGCTGATCTCGTCCCAGGCCCGCTGCTCCAACAGGCCGCCGCTGGCCTGGACGGCCGCCACCAGGACCGGCACCGCCACCGGCAGCAGCAGGATGGGCAGCATCACGTCCCGGGAACGGCTGTGGACGGCCATGGACGCCAGCAGGGTGCCGACGCCGGCGTAGCCCAGGGTGCCCAGCAACACCACCACCAGATTGAGGGGCAGGAGCATGGGCAGGTTGTACAGCACGCTGAAGACGGGCAGGATGATGGCCTGCACCACCAGCATGAACAGCCAGTTGCCCAGCATCTTGCCGAAGTACAGGGCGCTGCGGTCCACCGGCGCCAGCAGCAGGCCGTCCAGCGAGCCGCGGTCCTTCTCCTGCGAGAGGCTGCGGTTCAGGCCCAGGGTGCCGGAGAACACGGCCGTCACCCACAACACACCGGCCGCCACGTTTTCGCGCGCCACCCGGTCCAGCTGCAGGGCGAAATTGAAGATCAGGACCACCAGCAGCGAGAAGACCAGCATGGCGCTGAGCAGCTCGCGGCTGCGGAACTCGGCCGCCAGGTCCTTCCACAGCACGGCGCTGACCGCGCGCCAATACGCGCCGGCCGCCGCCAGGGCGCCGCTGGCCGCCGGCCGCGCCGGCTGGCCCGGCAGCGCCTGCCCCTCACCCGCCGACGATGGCCGCATACTGCCTCGCAAAAGCATCCGGCGTCAGCTCGTCCCGCCGGGCCGTGAACGCGATCTGCCCGCGCGCCAGGATCACCGAGCGGTGCGCCAGGGCAAAGCCGTGCGCCACGTCGTGGGTGATCATCAGCAGCGTGCGGCCCTGCGCCGAGCGCTCGCGCACCACTTCATCCAGCAGAGCGCAGCCGAGCGGGTCCAGGCCCGTATAGGGCTCGTCCAGCAGCAGCACCTCGGGGTCGTGCAGCAACCCGCGGGCTATGGCCAGGCGCTGCTGCATGCCGCGCGAAAAAGTGCGCACCAGGTCCCGCCGGCGGGCCGCCAGGCCCACGCGCTCGAGGAGCGCCGCCAGGCGCGCCTCGCTGTTCGGCAGGTCGTACAGCCGGGCGTAGAATCGCAGGTTCTCTTCGGCCGTCAGATCGCCGTACAGGAGAGGCAGGTGGGCGATGACGCCCAACCGCCGGCGCACCTCACCCGCCTCAGCCGGCAGGTTCAGGCCGGCCACACGCACCGCGCCAAAGGACGGCCGGGCCAGGGAGGCCAGGATGCGCAACAGCGTGGTCTTGCCGGCGCCGTTGGGGCCCATCAGGGCCACAAATTCGCCCGGCGCCACGCTTAGCTCCACGCCCCGGAGCACGGGCTGCCGGCCAAAATGCTTGGTGAGCGCGCGCGTTTCAATCACCAGGATAGCCTTCGGACGCCCGGCCCCCGGCTGGGGGTCACCGGCCGGGCGTCAGTCGCGGGTCTGCCAGACCTTGCGCAGCTCCTGCTTCAGCCAGGCGCGCTCTTTGTCGTATTCGGCCTGGCTCACCTTGCCGGCCGCCAGGTCGTCATCCAGTTCGGCGATGGCCTGCAACAGGTCCTCGCGGCCGGCCGCTGCCCGCGGGCCGCCGGGACTGGCCTTGGCCGGGCGCGCCGAGCGCTGCCACCACCAGGCCCCCACCCCCAGCAGCGCCAGGGCCAGGGCGCCCAGGCCCACCGCCAGACTGGTGCGGTCCGAGGTCGAGATCACGGCCGGCTGGTCGGCGGCCGCCGCCAGGGCCGAGCGGCCCGCGAGATCAAAGGTCAGGGCTTCGCCGGCCCCCAGGCCCAGGCGGCTGTAGTTCTGGAAAGACTGGCCGGAGACGTCCTGCGCTTCGCCGGCGATGAACCCGTCGCCGGTCAGGTTCAGGCTGGTGTCGCCCAGCATCACGTTGACGTTGTCCACCGGGT
>JAEURL010000058.1 GCA_016789165.1 Anaerolineales bacterium
GTTCCAGGCCGGCGGCCGGCCGCTGGCGCCCGTGGACGTGGCCGGCGAGCTCACCCGCGCCCAGGCCGGCCTGGGCCCGCTCTACCAGGCCGCGCACGTCGTGGCCTCCGACCCCGGCCAGCCGGGCCGCGCCACCCTGGAAGCCCTGCGCGCCCGCCTGCGGGAGGGCTTCGACATCGTCTACCTGGTTTGCCACGGCACGCTGCGCACCGTGGGCGACGCGCCCGGCCCGCAGCTGCTGCTGGAGAAGGCCGACGGCACCGGCGACCTGGCGGCCGGCAGCGCGCTGGCCGAGCATGTCCGCGGCCTGGCCCCGGCCCGCCGCCCGCGCTTGGTGGTGCTGGCCTCCTGCCAGAGCGCGGGCGCCGGCCTGCCCGCCACCGCCGACGAAGATGGCCTGCTGGCCGCCCTCGGCCCGCAGTTGGCCGTGGCCGGCGTGCCGGCGGTGCTGGCCATGCAGGGCAGCGTCACCATGACCACCGTGGCCGGCTTCATGCCGGTCTTTTTCCAAGAGCTGCTGGCCGACGGCCAGATCGACCGCGCCATGGCCGTGGCCCGCGCCGCCGTCGACCAGCAGCCGGACGCCTGGATGCCGGCCCTGTTCCTGCGCCTGCGCGACGGCCGGCTGTGGTATCAGCCGCGCTTCGGCGGCCAGGACCCGGAGGGCCTGTGGGACGGCCTGCTGCTCGGCGTGGGGGATCCGGGCCGCGTCACGCCCATCCTGGGGCCGGGGCTGAGCGAGGAGCTGGCGGGCGCGCCGGGCCAGCTGGCGCGCGCCTGGGCCGAGGAGCACCACTACCCGCTCTCCGAACGGGGCCGCGACGAGCTGCCGCAGGTGGCCCAGTATCTGGCCGTCAACAGCGGCCAGGCCGCGCCGCGCCGCAAGCTCATCCAGCACCTGGGCCGGCAGATCGACTTGAAGTTCGGCGCGCAGCTCCCGCCCAATCTGCACGGCCCGTCCGAGGAGGCCACGCTCGAGCTCAAGTTGGCCGAGCTGGCCCGGCTGCGCGGCCAGGCGGCCGAGCCCGATCAATACGGCCGGCTGGCGCGGCTGCCCTTCCACGTCTACATCACCACCAACCCCGATAACCTGCTGGCCGAGGCCCTGAGAGCGGCCGGCCGGCCGCCGGTGGTGGATTACGCCCGCTGGAAGGACAAGCTCAAGGGCAAGCCGTCCGAGTTCGAGCAGGCGCGCGCCCAGAACTACGCCCCGGACGCGAGCCGCCCGCTGGTCTACCATCTGGCCGGCCTGCTGCGCGAGCGCGAGTCGCTCCTCCTCAGCGAGGACGATTACTTCGATTACCTGATGTGGGTCAACCAGCTGCCGCCGCCCCTGCCCGGGCCGGTGGGCGACGCCCTCACCAACAACGGCCTGCTCTTCCTGGGCTTCGGCATCCAGGAGTGGAGCTTCCGCCTGATATTCCGCAGCCTGCTCACCGAGCAGCGCCGGCGCATCCCGCGCGAATATCGCTCGGTGGCCGTGCAGGTCCAGCCCGGCGGCGACATCCTGGACCCGGAGCAGGCCCGGCGCTACCTGGAACGCCAGCTCTCGGACTCCGGCATCAGCCTGTTCTGGGGCAGCGCCGACGACTTCGTGGCCGAGTTGTGGCAGCGGGCGAAGAAAGGCAACCTGGTATGACCGCCTCCACCGCGCCCGTCAACCCGTACGTCGGCCCGCGCCCGTTTGAGACCGGCGAGCGCCTGTACGGGCGTGATCGGGAAGTGCTGGACCTGAGCGAGCTGCTGCTCTACAAGCGCTTCGTGCTGCTGCACTCGCCCTCCGGCGCGGGCAAGTCCTCGCTGATCCAGGCCGGCCTGATCCCGCTCCTCAAGCGCAAGCGCCTGCGCGTCACGCAGCCCCCGATCCGCGTCAACAAGGAGCCGCCGCCCGATTTCGTCCAGGCCGGCCACGCCTACAACCGTTACCTGCTCAGCACCTGCATCTCCCTGGAAGAGGCCTTTCCCGAGGGCCAGCGCACGCCGCTGGCGCAGCTGGCCGGCCTGGGTCTGGCCGAGTATCTCAGCCTGCGCCAAACCAAGCTGAGCAGTTCCGGCGCGGAGAAGGCCGAGAGCCAGGAGGTGCTGCTCTTCGACCAGTTCGAGGAGATCATCTCCCTCAACCCGCACGACCGCGAGGCCAAGCAGCGTTTCTTCGCCGAACTGGGCGCGGTGCTGGGCGAGTACCGCCACCTGGCCCTGTTCGCCATGCGCGAGGACTTCGTGGCCGGGCTGGAGGACTATCTGGCGCCCATGCCAGAGCGGCTGGGCGTGCGCTTCCGCATTGACCTGCTCGGCCCGGCCGCCGCCGCCCAGGCCATCCAGCTGCCGGCCGCCGATCAAGGCGTGGCTTTCGCCGCCGATGCCGCCCAGGCCCTGGTGCGCGACCTCTCGCAGACCAGCATCCAGCAGGCCGACGGCAGCGTGGTCACCCTGGAGGGCCGCTTCGTCGAGCCCGTGCAGTTGCAGGTGGTCTGCCGCCGGCTGTGGGAGGCGCGCGCCCAGCCGGATGCCATCCACCTTTCCGACCTGGACAAGCTGCGCGCTGAAGTGGCCGCCGCGCCGGCCGCCGGCAGCCCGGCCCAAACGCCCAGCTTCGTGGACCAGGTGCTGGGCAATTACTATGCGACCAAGGTGGCTGAGGTGGCGGCCCAGGCCAAGGTCTCCGAGCGCGTAATCCGCAACTGGTTCGACCAGCAGTTGATCACGCCGCAGGGCCTGCGCGGCCAGGTGCTGAAGACGGCCGGCGCCAGCCAGGGCCTGGCCAACGAGGCCATCCAGGCCCTGTTGGATGCTTACCTGGTGCGCAAGGAGGAGCGCCGCGGGCTGACCTGGTTCGAGCTGGCCCACGACCGGCTGGTGCGTCCGATCCAGGCCGACAACCGCCAGTGGGCGGCCGTCAACCTGCAGCCCTTCCAGCAGAAGGCCGCGGCCTGGGCCGGCCAGGGCGAGCCGCCGACCCTGCTGCTGGTGGGCCGCGAGCTGGAAGAGGCCCAGAACTGGAAAGGCGACCTGACCGCCGACGAGCGGCGCTTCATCCAGAAGAGTTGGGAGGCCCAGCAGGCCGCGGCCCGCGAACGCCTGACCGAGCGCGGGCTGAACCTGGCCGACCTGGGCTGGGGCGTGATCTTCGCCGGCGACGCGCCGCCGGCCCTGCGTGAGGCCCTGGCCGAGCTGCTGGATCATCGCAAGCGCCAGGCCACCGAGCGCCGGCTGGAGTTCTACCAGGAGTTCAGCGGCCCCTCGCGCGGCTACCAGCGCGGCGAGACCGGCCGGCGCTTTCTGGCCCGGAACGGCGCCGGCTTTGGGCCCACCAATCCGGAGAAGGTGCCCTATTACCTGCTGATCGTGGGCGACGCCGACGCCATCCCCTTTGAGTTTCAGTACGACCTGGACGAGCGCTACGCGGTCGGCCGGCTGTGGTTCGAGCAGTTGGAAGACTATGCCCGCTACGCCCGCAGCGTGGTGCTGGCCGAGACCGGCCAGTTCGCGCTCAGCCGGGACCTGCTGGTCTTCGCTCCCCAGCCGGCCGACGACCGCGCCCTGCAGAGCGCCTACCAGCAGATGACCCAGCCCATGCTGGAACAGCTCCAGCGCGCGCATCCGGATTGGCAGGCCCAGGCCCTGGCCGGCGCCGCCGCCACCAAGGCCGGCCTGGCCGAGGTGCTGGGCGGCCCGCGCACCCCGGCCCTGCTGTTCACGGCCGCGCACAGCATGACTCTCAAAGCCGGCGATCCGCGCCAGCGCCCGGACCAGGGCGCCATCATCTGCCAGGATTGGCCGGGCGCCGGGGGGAGGCCGCCGGCCCCCGCCCCCGAGGTTTACTTTGCCGGCGCCGACGTCTCCGCGCAGGCGGACCTGCTCGGGCTGGTGGCCTTCCTGTGGGGCGATTCGACGGCCGGGACGCCGGCCGAGAGCGACTTCGCCCTCCGCCGCAGCACGCGCCTGGCCGAGAGCGCCTTCGTCGCCCGGCTGCCTCAGCGCCTGCTCGGCCATCCGCGCGGCGGAGCCCTGGCCATCGTCGGCCACGTCGATGCCGTCTGGGGCTCCGATTTCCTGGACGAGAGCATGCAGCCCGATTTCAGCGCGCTGGCCGACACGCTTGACCGGCTGATGCGCGGCCACACGGTGGGCTCGGCGGTGGAGGCGCTCAACCAGCGCTATCAGAACTATCGCGGCCTGCTCTCGGACGAGCTCATCCGCCAGGTCCAGCAGCAGGCCCTGGAGCCGTCGTCCAAGCTCACCAACCAGATCACGCGCACCTTCAGCGCCCGCAACTACATCATTCTGGGCGACCCGGCCGCGCGCCTGCCGCTGGAGGGCGGCCCGGTGCCGGCCCGCCGGCCCGTCATCGAGCCGGTGGCGGAGCTGGGGCCGGCCCGCCCGGCGCCCGAGGCGGCCGGGGGTGAAGCGTCCGTCCGGTCCGCGCCGGCGCCGGGGGAGGCCCTGATCCTGAACGGCCTCGCGGCCGCCACCGGCGCCTACCTGCTCCGCCTGTCGCCGGCGGCGCTGGCCAAACAGGTGATGGAAGAGCGGCCGGACGGTGAGTTGCTGAGTGAACTGCGCTGGACCATCGGCTGAGGCGCCCATCGCCAGGAGACCTGATCGATCATGAGGCCGCCCACGCTAGACTCCAATGATCTCAGCCAGGCCGGCTGGGGCGTGATCTTCGCCGCGGGCGCCGACCCCGTGCTCCGCCAGGCGCTCGAGCCGCTGCTGGAATGGCGGCGCCACGAGGCCGGCGGCCTATACCGCGAATTCGAGTACCGCCCGGGCGAGAGCAAGAACGCCTTCCTGGCCCGCTATGGCGCCGGCCCCGGGCCGGTGGACCCGGAGCGCGTGCCCTATTTCCTGCTGCTGGTGGGCGGGCCGGACCAGATCCCCTTTGCTTTCCAGCAGCGCCTCGGGCTGGGGCGGGCCGTGGGCCGGCTGGACTTTGACCAGCCGGCCGATTACGCGCGCTACGCGGCCAGCGCCCTGGCCGCCGGCGAGGAGTGGCAGCCCCAGCAGGCCGTGGTTTTCGGCCCGCAGCATCCGAACGATCCGCCGACCGCTTGGCTGAGCGACGGCTTTCTGGCCCCGCTGGCCGCACGCCTGGCCCAGCCCGGCGGCTGGGAGGTGGAGCTGATCACGGGCGAGGCGGCGGGCAAGGAGCGCCTGCAAGGGCTGCTGGCTGAAGGCGCCCAGCCGGCCTTGATGCTGCTGGCCGGCCATGGGCTGGCCCTCCCCGCGGATGACCCGCGCCAGCCGGACCTGCAGGGCGCCCTGGTCTGCCAGGATTGGCCTGGCCCCTCGGCGGCCGGCGCGCTGCGGCCCGAGTGGTACTTCACGGCCGCCGACGTGCCGCCGCCGGCCGATCTGAGCGGCACCATCTGGGTGCAGTTCTCGTCGTTCAGCGCGGGCACGCTCGGGCCGGAGGCCGGCCTGCCGGATCCGGCCGACGCCGCCGCCCGCGGCCAGCGGGCCTTCTCCGCGCCTCTGGCCCGCCGCCTGCTGGCGCTCCCGGCCGGCGGGGCGCTGGCCGTCGTCGGCTGGGTGGGGCCAGCCTGGCTGGCGCCCGCGGCGGAGGCCATGAGCGCCACCCGCCTGTCCGTCTACAGTGACTGCCTGGACCGGCTGGCCCGCGGCGAGCGGGTGGGGGCCGCTTTTGCGCCGGTGCAGCTGCGCTACGCCGAGCTGGCGCTGGACCTGAGCGCCGAGCTGGAGGAGATCCAGTTCGGCAAAACCGCCGACCCCGAACGCTTGGCGGATCTGTGGATGGCCCGCAACGACGCCGGCCGCCTGGCCGTGATGGGCGATCCGGCGGCCCGCCTGATCACCGCGCGGGCCGAGCCGCAGTACGTTCAGAAGGGCGCGCCGTTCAAGAAGGGGAGCCTGTGGACGAACCTCGTCCAGCAGGCGGCCAACCTGGTACAGAAGGCGCCGGATCAGCCGCGGGGCGCGGCGCCCGCGGCGGAGCAGGGCGAGCCGCTGCGGCTGGAGGCCGGCCTGAAGGCGCGCCTGGCGCGGCTGCCGGCGGCGCTGTGGCCGGACCTGACCGCCGACCAGCATCCGCTGGCCAGCCTGTGGCTGGAAAACTCCAGCTATGAGCGCACCGCGCGCGTCCGCGTGCTGGCCAATCTCGAAGCGCTTTCAGAAACGCAGGAGGCCCTGGCCGAGATCGAGCCGCTGGGCCGGGCCACCATCGACCTGCTCCCGCCGCCGGCCGCCAAGGCGCTGGCTGATCTGCGCCGGGCCGGGCGCGCCAGTCTGAAGGTGCGCGTGGAGGCGCAGGCGGATGGGGCCCTGGTGTGGGAGACGACCCGCTCGGTGTGGCTGCTGGAGCCGGGCCACTTCCCGCTGGGGGTGCGCGACCCAAGCACGGGCGAGTGGCAGGACTTCAGCCTGTACCTGGCCCGCTTTATCTCCCCCGAGGCGGCGGCCGTCCAGCGCCTGCTGGCCGCGGCCGCCCGGCTCCACCCGGAGGGGCAGCTGGCCGGCGTCGACGGCCCGGTCGGGCCGCAGGTGCAGGCCCTGCTCCAGGCGGTGCGGCAGGCCGGGCTCAAGCCGGGCGGCGATATCAACCTGCGGCGCACGGCCGACAGCGTGCTGGTGCCGGCCCCGCGCCCGCCGGCGGAGGTGCTGGCCTCCGGCGCCGCCGACAGCCTGGAGTTCGCGCTGCTGATGGCCGGCCTGCTGCACGCGGCCGGCCTCAATGCGGTGGTGTTTATCTCCGAGGCGTTTACGGGCCCGGGGTGGACGGATGAAGAGGGCGGCTATCTGCAGCTGCACCACCTGGCGGCTGAGGACTTCGAGGGCCTGACGCGCACGGCGGCAGAGACAGTGCGGACCGTC
>JAEURL010000060.1 GCA_016789165.1 Anaerolineales bacterium
GAACTGGGCGTTGGTCAGCGCCGCCGCCACCTGGGCGGCCGCCGTCTGGCAGATCTCGATCTCGTCCGAGCTGAACTCGCGCGGCGTGAAGGACTCCAGGCTGAAGGCGCCGAAGGCCTTGCCCTGCGCCACGAAGGGAGCCAGCAGCATGGCCTGCACGCCCAGCGCCAGGAACTTGGCGCGGAAGTCCTCGCTCAGGCGCCGGTCGGCGGCCACATCGGTCACCACCACCACCCGGCGGGCCAGCACCTGGTGGGCCAGCGGGTCCGTGCTGAGGGTCAGCCGGGTGCCCAGCGCGCCCAGCGGCGGGTGCTCGGCCTCCACCACGCCGTTCTGCTCGGCGGCGTCCACCAGGATCAGGCTGAGATGGTCGGCCGTGAACATCTCGGTCAGCTGCTCCACGGCCTCGCGCATGATCGTGTCGATATCCAGCGTGGCGCTGAGCGAGCGCGCCAGCAGGTTGAAGGCGGCCATGCGCTCGTTGCGCTGGCTGAGCTCGATGGCCCGGATCTGGGCCTCGGCGAAGCTGCGCGCGTTCTGGGCGGCCAGGGCCGCCTGGTTGGCCAGGGTCTGGGCCAGTTCGATCTCGCCGGGCGTGAAGCGCCGGCGCGTGGTGGTCTCCAGCAGCAGCACGGCCATCAGGGTGCGGGCGGCCGCGCTTTGGGCGGCGGCCAGCGGCACGGCCAGCAGGGAGCGCACGCCGCGGCCGGCCAGGGCCGGGTGCTCGGACGCCAGCAAGGCGTCCTGGGACGGGTCCTCCGCCGCCAGCGGCGCCAGGCTCTCCTGCAGGCGGGCCAGCACTGCCGCCGGCAGGGCCGGCTCGGGCGCGCCCTCCGGCAGCCAGAGCGCCAGCCGGGCCTGGCCGTCGGCCTCCACCGTGAAGAGCGCCGCCCGGTCCGCGTTCAGGGCGGCCTGGACCTCGCGCGCCAGCGCCTCGTGCAGGCCCTCCACGTCCAGGGTGCCGCTCAGCTGGGCCGAGACCCGGTTGAGCAGGGCCAGGCGCTGCGAGCGCGCCGCCACCTCGCGGCTGCGCTGCTCGTTCTCTTCAAACAGCCGGGCGTTGTCCAGGGCCACGGCCGCCTGGTTGGCGAAGGCCGAGAGCACCTGCACGGCCACCGGCGAGTAATAGCCGGCCTCGACCTTGTCCAGCACCAGCGCGCCCAGGATGCGGCCCTTGCTGATCAGGGGCGCGCCCAGCCAGGAGCGGGTGGGCTGGAATTCGCCGCCCGGGAAGCGCTCGTCGCCGCGCACGTCCGGCACCAGGATGGCCCCGCCGGTCCGCTCCATCTCCGCGAACAGGGCGCTGTCCGCGATGTTGACGGTCAGGCCCAGCCGCTCGGCGTCGTTCTCAAAGCCGCGGGCGGCCATGCTGCGCAGCTCGTCGCCGGCGCCGCCCTGGCCGGCCCCGCGCACCCACAGCGTCACGCTGTCGTAGGCCACGATGCTGGGCAGGCTGGCCAGCACGGCCTGGATGACGTCGTCGGTGCGCAGGACGGCCGTCATGTTGCGCGAGGCGTCGGCCAGCGCCGCCAGCTGCGCGGCCCGGGCGCGGATGTCGCTCTCCAGGCCGGCGCTCTCCAGCGCGGCCCCCAGCTGATTGGTGAGGATCGTGAACAGCTCCAGGTCCTCGGACGCGAAGGCGTTGGCGTCGTGCTGGGAGCCCACGAACAGCGCGCCCACCGCCGCACCGTGGCTCATGATCGGCGCGCATAGGAAGGAGGTGACGTTGAGCAGCAGGCTGAAGGGCGTGGCCGCCCAGTCCGAGCGGCGCACGTTGCTGGAGAAGAGCGGATACTCCTGGTCCAGGACGTGCGTGAGCGGGTTGTTCTGGCGCAGCAATGGCTCCAGCTTCACCTCCGGGCGGATGGCGCCGGCCCGGCCGCGCACCGCCAGGTGGTCGCCCGCGCGCAGGCCGATCAGGGCCAGATCCACCTTCATTTCTTCCAGCAGGGCCGCGGCCACCACCTGGGGCAATTGCGTGCGGTCGGCCAGGGCCGTGATGCGCTCCACCACCCGGTGCAGGGCCAGCAGCCGGGCGGCCCGGCGCTCGGCGGCCTGGAAGAGGCGGGCGTTCTCAATGGCCAGCGCCGCCTGGTTGGCGAAAATCTCAATGACCTCCACCGTGGCGCGGCTGGGCCGCAGGCCGTCGCGGGGGTCGTCCAGGCTGAGCACGCCCACCGGCTCCTGGCCGGAGCCGAGCAGCGGGACGAGCAGCATGTCCTCCGGGTGCCAGGCGTTGAGCGTGGTGGCCGGCAGGCGCTGCACGGCCGGCATCGGCATGACCTCCACGCTGTGGATCACGTCCGCGGCCCGCTCGATGGGCAGGAAATAGCTCTGGCTGATGCGGAACTCCGGGCGCATCAGGCGCTGGGCGTTCTCCCACGGCTGCTCGACGTGGCGCGTGCCCTCCAGCATCTGCAGCGGCAGGCCCACGGCCGCCAGCCGGCGGGTGCGGCGGGTGAGCGGGTCCAGAGCATGGATGGTGACCACGTTGAAGCCGACGGCCTCCTGCAGGCCGAAGGCGATGTTTTCCAGGTTCTCGGCCAGGGGCTGGTCGGAGCGGACGCTGCGCGAGATCTGGAAGAGCTGGCCGAGCTGATCGGCCCGCCGGCGCAGCAGCTCCGAGCGGTGGATCTGCTCGGCGTAGCGCTGAGCGTTGGCCACGGCGATGGCGGTCTGGGCGGCCAGCGCGCTCACGGCTTCCTCGGCGGCCGCGTCCAGGAGCTCGGGGTGCGCGCTCCACAGCCGGATGACGCCCGCCGGCGTCTCCTCGGTGATGATGGGCAGGGCCAGCACGGCCGGCGGGCCGGACTGGCGGCGGGCCTGGCCGGAGGTGAGGGCCGCCTGCTCGAGCGGCAGCAGGGCCGCTTCCGGCCCCTCGCCCAGGCGGAGCGAGACGCGCGCCGGCCCGTCGCCGCTGCTTTCCAGCAGCACCAGGGCGGCGCCGTCAGCGCCGGTGGCGCGCACCAGCTCGGCCTGCACCAATTCCAGGATGCGCCCCAGCTCGAGCGTCTGGTTGATCTCGCGGCCCACCCGGGTCAGGGCCGTAAGCTGGTCCACCCGCCGGCCCAGGTTCTGGTCCGTGGCCGCGTACAGGCGCGCGCGCTCCACGGCCGCCGCCAGCTGGGAGGCGATGGTGGCCAGCAGCTGCAAATCGGCGCGCGTGAAGGCGCGTTCGCGGCGGGCGGCCACAATCAGCTCGCCCAGGCCGCGTTCGCCCACCGCCAGCGGCACATCCATCACGCTGTTGAAGCGGTGCTTATCCACCAGGGCGCGGTAGGGGCCCAGGATGCGCCGGTCGCGCTGGGCGTGGTGCGAGAGGAAGGGCCGGCGCGTGCGCGTGACGGACTAGTCGAAGGTCGGGTCGTCGGTGCGCAGGCGCAGGCCGGCCAGGTCCGCGCGGGCCTCGCCGAAGATGGAGGCGGCGTGCGGGATCAGCTCGCCGCGCGCCTCGTCCAGCAGGGAGAGCACGCCCACGTCGAAGTGGAGCAGGGCGGCGGCCTGCTCCAGGCTCTGGCGCAGGATGCCGTCCAGGTCGCCGCCGGCGGCGGCCAGGGCCGCCATGCGGCGCAGCCCCTCGGCCTGCTCGGCGCGCACCTGGGCCTCGCGCACCAGGCGGGCGTTCTCCAGCACCGGCGCGGTCTGGCCCGCGAACAGGCTCAGCAGGCGGGCGTCGTCGTCCGTGAACGGCGCGCCGCCGGCCTTGTTGGATACCTGCAGCACGCCGATGCGCCGGCCGCCGACCGCGATCGGGGCCAGGATGGTGGTGTGCACGCCGGCGGTCTCGGCCAGGGCGCGCAGGCCGATGGCCTCCACCAGCGGGTCGGTCTGCACGGCGTTCGAGAGCCAGTAGGGGGCCTCGTGCCAAAGCTGCTCGACGGCGCTGTTGGCCCGGGCCGGCAGCTGGTAGGCCTCCACCACCAGGTCCGGCACGCCGCGGAAGGGCGGCTGGGCCACCAGCGCGTGCTCCAGCTCGTCGAACATCAGGAAGCCCACCATCTGGACGTCCAGCAGGCGGGCGACGTCGGCGGTCAGGCGGGCGTACATCTCGCGCGGCGTGCCGGTCACCTCCACGGCGCGCACGATCTCGGCCAGGCCGGCCAGCTCGTCCACGCGCCGCTGCTGCTCGGCGTACAGCCGCGCGTTCTGGATGGCCACCGCCGCCTGGCCGGCCAGGGCCGTCAGCAGCGGCAGGTCGCTCAGCTTGTAGACCTGGGTGCGGAACGAGATCAGCTCCAGCGTGCCCACCAGCTCCGTGCCCACCAGCAGCGGCAGGCCGGCGTAGGCCCGGAAGGGAAAATCGGCGCGCTGGACCTTGGGGCGGGCCAGCGTGAAGGTGTTGAGGTCGCCCTGGATGAGGGGCGCGCGGCGGGCCGCGATCCAGCCCGAGAGGCTGTCCTCCGGCCGGTAGACGAAATCCGGGTCCCGGGCCACCAGGCGCTGATAATCCCGGCTGCCGGCCAGGCGGGCGGGGCGCAGGGTTTCCGTCTTCGGGTCCCACAGGTTGATCTCGGCGGCCTCAAATTGGAAGAGCCGGCCGACGTTGCCCAGGATGGCGTCGCAGGTGGCGGTCAGATCCAGGCTGGCCGAGATAGCGCGGCTGATCTCGGAGATGACGCCCAGGGTCTGGGTGGTGCGTTCGTCGGCGGCCAGTTCGGGCAAGCGCCCGGTCTCCTTGAGCGTCACCACCAGGCGCGCCGGCCGGCCCGGCTCGGGCGGCAGGTGCAGCGAGGCGGCCTCCACCTGGCGCGCGCCGATGGTGAGTTGGGCGGTGCCGGGCGTGGCCAGCAGTTCCAGGAAGGTC
>JAEURL010000077.1 GCA_016789165.1 Anaerolineales bacterium
AGCACGCGCAGCAGGTTTTCGTAATCGCCGGCGCGGTGCTTGGCCGTCGAATCGAGGGCCAGCCCGCCGGCCGCGATGTGCGGAGTCAGGATCAGATTTGAACCGGGGTCGCGCGCCAATTCCAGCAGGGGGTCGTCCGGGCGCAGCGGCTCCCAGTTATACGTGTCCAAAGCGGCGCCGGCCAGGTGCCCGGATTTCAGGGCAGCCAACACGGCCTCATTATCCACGGTGTCGCCCGAGCCGCAGCTCACCAGGTAGGCGCCCGGCTGCAGGCGCGCCAGGAAGGCGGCGTTCACGGTGGGCACCGGGCCGGAATAGGGCAGCAGGTTGCAGATGACGTCGCTCTGCGCCGCGATCTCGTCCGGCGTGGCGTAACTTACCTGAAAACGCGCCTCGGCTTCGGCCGGCAGCCGGCGGCGTTTGTGATACAGCACGCGGCAGCCAAAACCGCGCAGGCGCCAGGCCAGCTCCAGGCCGATCTCACCCAGGCCCAGGATGCCGATCACGGCCGCCTGCAGGCTGCGAATGCCGGTGCGGCCGGACCAGTTGTAGGCAAAGGTATCCTCGTCGCTCTGGCGCGGCGGCCGGCCCCAGTCCCTGGCCTCCGCCGACACCACCATGGCATCCCGCAGGCGTTTGAACAGGCCCAGGATCTGCAGCAGCATATGCTCGGCCACCAGCACACAGCCACTGATCGGCCGGTAACAGACCGGCAGGCCGGCCTGCCGGGCGGCCTCCAGATCCAGATCCCAGGTCTGGAGGCCGATGCGCTGGATCAGACGTAGGCGGCGGCCGGCCGCGATCATCTCGGCGTCCACTTCTCCGGAGCGCTCGCTGATCAGGAAATCCATCTCCGGGAGCAGTTGCAGGATCTCGGCCCGGGGCGGCTCGCGCCGCATGATGATCTTCAGCTCCGGCGGAGCGCCTTCCAGCGCCCACTGCTGTTGCTGCAGGCCGCGCTGCGTGAGGAACAAAACCCGCGCCGTGGTCATGGCCGAGCGCCTAGCGGCTCTCCAGCGCAAAGGCGTCCGCAAACGCATCCACCACCGGCCGGATGTCGTCCATCATCGGGTACAGGATCGGGCAGGTGACGCCGGCGGCGATGTACTCTTTGACCTTGGCCACGCACTCGGCGCTGGTGCCCACCGCCATCAGCATGCGCGGCACGTCGTCCGGGATGACCCGCGCGGCGGCGATGTACTCGGCCTCGGTGGCCGGCCAGCTCATCACGGCCTGCACCTTGGCGATCAGCTCGTCCGGCACGCCGCTGGCCTTCATGATGTGCGGCTCGGTGGCCAGGTAGTAGGCCACCAGCTTCTTGGCCTCGAACATGGCCGCGGCCGGGTCGTCGTCGCTGAGCGAGCAGACCAGCAGCTCCGGCCGATCCACCTGCGCCAAGGTCTTGCCGGCCTTGGCCGCGCCCTTGGCCACCAGCTCCACGGCCTTCTTGATGTAATCCACCGAGACGACGTAGTTCAGCACCACGCCATCGCAGATCTCGCCGGCCAGTTCCAGCATCTTGTCGCCGGTGGCGCCGATGTAGAGGGGGATATCGCGCGGCCGGCGGTCGGCGAAGACCACGTCCAGGCGCACCCGGTCCAGCTTGACGAAATCGCCCTGGTAGGTGACCTCCTCCATCGTGAACAGGCGCCGGATGGCCTCCACGTGCTCGCGCATCGCCTGCAGCGGCCGCTCGCGCTTGACGCCCACCCGGCCGGCAATCGGCTCCCACCAGGCGCCCAGCCCGAGCATCACGCGCGAGGGCCCATCCGGGTCGCCGCTGGTCTGCTGGGCCAGCTCCCACATCGTGCTCCAGGTGGCCGCGATCACGGCCGCATTGCGGGTCCAGATCGGCAGGACGCCGCTGCCCAGGCGCAGGTGCTTGGTGCGCGCCAGGAAGGCGGACATCATCACCACGCAGTCGCGGGCCAGGCGGGTATCCGCCTGCCAGATCTCGCTGAAGCCGCGCGCCTCGGCGTACTGCGCGATCTCCAGCTCGTAGCCGAGCGGGTGCTTATCCTGCATGTAAAGCGCGAAGCGGGGCTGGGTCATGGATGAGTCTCCTGCGGTCAGGCCTGCGGCTGCAGAGCGCGCCAGATCTTCTCGGGCGTCAGCGGCAGGTCGCGCACGCGCACGCCCACCGCGTCGAACACAGCATTGGCCACGGCCGGCGCCACGCCGTCCATGGGGATCTCGGCCGCGGCCTTGGCCCCGAACGGCCCGCTCGGCTCGTAGGTCGGCACCAGGATCGCCTCGATCTCGGGCACCTCGTCCGCCTGCAGCACCCGGTAATCGCCGAAGCGCGTCGCCAGCGAGCGGCCGGCCTCGTCGAAGACCATCTCTTCGCAGACCGCGTAGCCCAGGGCCTGCACCAGCCCGCCCTCGATCTGGCCCTGCGTGGTCTGCGGGTTGATGGCGGTGCCGCAGTCCACGGCCATCACCAGCTTCTTGACGGTCACCTGGCCGGTCTCGGTGTCCACTTCCACCTCGGCGTATTGCGCGCCGAAGGGCGGCGGCGAATACGGGGAGACGTGCGAGGCCGTGGCCATGATCTGGCGCTGGTCCTGGGTGTGCAGGCTGTCCAGCGCGATGGCGTCCAGGCCCACGCTGCGGCCATCCGGCGCCGTCACACGCCGTTCCTTAAGGGTCAGGCCGGCCGGGTCCGTCTTGAGCATCAGGGCCGCCCGCTCCAGGATCTGCCCGCGCACCAGCTCAGCCGCCTTCTTGACCGCCCCGCCGGAGATGTAGGTGGTGCTGGAGGCGTAGGCGCCGGTGTCGAAGGGCGTGAAATCCGTGTCCGAGGAGTAGATGATCACGTCGTTGAGCGGCACGCCCAGCGTCTCGGCCGCGATCTGGGCCAGCACCGTGTCCGAGCCCGTGCCCAGGTCCGTGGCGCCCACCAGCACGTTGAAGCTGCCGTCGTCGTTGAGCTTGATGCTGGCCCCGCCCATATCCAGCCCGGGGATGGCCGTGCCGTGCATGCAGGCCGCCATGCCCAGCCCGCGCCGAATGTGCGGGCGGGCCGGATCGACGCGCCAGGCCGGATCGAACTTGCGCTCCCAGCGGATGGCCGCGCCGGCCTGCTCCACGCACTGCGCCAGGCCGCAGGTCTGCACGATCTGCGGCTGGGTGTCCTCGCTGGTGCCCTCGCCCAGGGCGGCCGTCACCGCAATCGGATCCCCGACGCGCACGGCGTTCTTCATCCGGAACTCCACCGCGTCCCAGCCCAGCGCGGCCGCGATCTCCTCCATCAGGCTCTCCAGCGCGAACTCGGCCTGCGGCGCGCCGTAACCGCGGAAGGCGCCGGGGGTCGGCCGGTTGGTGTAGACGATCTCGCCCAGGAAGCGCTGGTGCGGGGCCTTGTACGTGGCCAGCCCGCGCAGGCCGGTGACGCTGCAGACCGTCAGCCCGTGCGTGCCGTAGGCGCCGGTATTGGAAAGGACGTGCATGTCAAGCGCGTGCAGGCGGCCATCCTTCATCACGCCGGCCCGGTACTTCACCTCCATCGGGTGCCGCGAGCGGGCGCTGGTGAACTCCTGCTCGCGCGTGTACTCAAAACGCACCGGCCGGCTGGTAGCCAGGGTCAGGTGCGCGCACAGGTCCTCGATCAGCATCTCCTGCTTGCCGCCGAAGCCGCCGCCGATGCGCGGCTTGATGACGCGGATGCGCTTGACGGGCAGGCCGATCAGGGGCGCCAGCATGCGCCGGACGTGGAAGGGCACCTGGGTGCTGGTGCGCACGATCAGGCGCTCGTCCTCGTCCCAGTAGGTCAGCACGATGTGCGGCTCGATGGCGGCCTGCTGGACCTGGTGGACGGTATACGTTTGCTCAAAGACGTGGTCGGCCTCGGCCAGGCCGCGCTCCACGTCGCCGATGTTGGCGTGGATGGTGGTGGCGATGTTGCGCGCCCGGTCGTGCACCCCGACGGCGTCCGGCTCATCGTGGAGGACGGGCGCGCCGGGAGCCATCGCCGCGCGCGGCTCGAAGACCGCCGGCAGCGGCTCGTAATCGACCTCGATCAGGGCCAGGGCGGCGCGCGCGATCTCGGGCGTGTCCGCCGCCACCACCGCCACGCGGTCGCCCACGTGCCGGACCTTGTTGTCCAGCGACACCTGATCCCACGGCTTGGGGTTGGGCCAGGTCTGGCCGCCGGAGGCGTAGATCACGCGCGGCACGTCGTGATGGGTGAGCACGGCGCGCACACCGGGCAAGGCCTTGGCCTTGGTCGTGTCGATGCGCGCGATGCGGGCG
>JAEURL010000084.1 GCA_016789165.1 Anaerolineales bacterium
TCCCGGTGCTCACTGAAACCCCAACCCGCTCGGCTCGCGCTACTGGCTCGGCAATCGCTGGGCCATCCACACCGGGGCCGACCTCAACCTGGCCGGCAGCGTCATCGCCGACAAGGACGCGCCGGTCTACAGCATCGGCCACGGCGTTGTCATCTGGGCGCGCTGGGTGAGCGCGGGCTGGCAGAACATCGTGGTCGTCGAGCACCCGGTGCCCGGCGAGGACCGGCTGGTCTGGGCGCGCTACGCGCACGTGACCAATATGCAGGTGCAGGAAGGCCAGGTGGTGAAACCCGGCCAGTTGATCGCCGCCATCGGCGAATACGCGCCCAACAACTACCACCTGCACTTCGACATCGCCGTCGCTCCCATTCTGCGCAGCCAGCCCGGCCACTGGCCCGGCGATGACCCGGCCGGCGTGCGCGCCGTCTATACCGATCCGCTCGCGTTTCTGCAGCGTTACCATGTGGTAAGATAATCCGGCCCTGCGCCATTCTTGATGAAGGACGACTGACGACCGCAATTTCGGCTTGCGTCCTTCAGCCTTTGCCTGGAGCCGGCATGCCCGATACCCTCCTCTCCCGCTTCCTGCGCTACGTCCAGATCGACACCCAAAGCGACGCCCGTTCTGACACCACGCCCAGCTCGCCCGGCCAGTGGGACCTGCTCCGCTTGCTGGAAACCGAGTTGCGCGCCCTGGGCGCCGCCGATATCCACCTGGACGCCTTTGGCTACCTGACCGCCAGCGTGCCGGCCACCTCGGACAAAGACCTGCCGACCGTGGCCTTCCTGGCCCACGTGGACACGGCCGATTTCCCCGGCGCCAACGTCAAACCCCTCCTGCACCCCGCCTGGGACGGACAGCCCATCCGGCTGCCGGATGACCCGGCCCAGGTGCTGGACCCGGCCCTTTACCCGGACCTGCGCACCGCCGTCGGCAAGGACGTGGTGACGGCCAGCGGCCGGACCCTGCTGGGCGCGGACGACAAGGCCGGCGTGGCGGTGGTGATGACGCTGGTGGATTACCTGCTGGCCCATCCCGAGGTCAAGCACGGCCCTCTCCGCGTGTGTTTCAACCCGGATGAAGAGATCGGCCGCGGCGTGGAGAAGCTGGATCTGCGCGCCCTGGGCGCCGACGTGGCCTACACCCTGGACGGCGAGTATCCGGGCGAGGTGAACTGGGAGACCTTCTCCGGCGACAGCGCCGTGGTGACGATCGAGGGCGTGTCCACGCACCCCGGCTGGGCCAAGCCGCAGGGCATGGTCAACGCCCTGCACCTGGCCGCCAAATTGCTGGCCGTGCTGGAGGCCGAGCGGGCCGGCCCGGAATACTCCGCGGGCCGGCAGGGCTTCATCCACGCCACCAACCTGGAGGGCAACACCGCCCGGGCCGTCCTGCGCTTCATCCTGCGCGATTTTGATCTGGACGGCCTGGCGGCCAAGGGCGCGCGGCTGACCCAGTTGTGCACGGGCCTGCAGGCCGCCGAGCCGCGGGCGCGCATCCAGCTGGAGATCAAACCCACCTACCGCAATATGGGTGAGTGGCTCAAGCAGGACATGCGCCCGGTGGACCTGGCGCTGGAGGCGATGCGGGCGACCGGCCTGGAGACCAAAATCATCCCGGTGCGCGGCGGCACCGACGGCTCGCGCCTGACTGAGCGCGGCCTGCCCACGCCCAACCTGTTCGACGGCGGCCACAACTGGCACGGCCCGCTGGAGTGGGTGGCGGTGCAGGATATGGAGCTGGCCGTGCAGGCTTGCCTGGCCCTGATCCGGCTGTGGGAGGAGCGCGGCGGAGATTACCCCCGGTCCTTCTCGCGCCAATAGCGTCCGCTGTCTCTAATTGAAGGGCGAAGGTCCGCGGCCGGCGTTCGGCCTGCGGCTCTCGTCCTTCGTCGTCTACCCCGTCATGCGGATTGTCCTGGCCTGCCAATCCTATCCGCCCATGGTCAGCGGCGCCGCCATCGTGGCCAGCCGGCTGGCGGAGGGGCTGGCGCGCCGCGGCCACGCGGTGCTGGTCCTGGCCGCCAGCGACCGCGGGCCGGCCTACACCTCCACGGCCGGCGGCCTGCGTCTGCACCGCCTGCGCTCCTTCCACAACCCCTTGCGCGTCGGGCAGCGCTTTGTGGCTTGGCCGGCCGGCAGTGTGCGGGCCGCGCTGGCGGCGTTCCAGCCGGACCTCGTCCACGCCCATGACCCCACCGGCGTGGGGCTGGCGGCCCTGCAGGCGGCGCGGGCCGGGGGCATCCCTGCTTTGCTGACCCTGCATCAGCTGCCCTGGTTCGTGCCGGCCTCGCTGCCGGCCTGGGCGGCCGGCCCGGCTCAGCCGCTGGAGGCCCTGGCCTGGGCCTACTACCGCTGGCTGGGCCGGCGCGTTGATCAGGTGATCACCCCCAGCCGCACCATCGCCGACATCGTGCGCGCCCACGCGGCCGGCGATCCCGCGGCCATCAGCAACGGCGTGGACCTGGAGCGCTTCAACCCGGCGCCGCCCGCTCCGGAGGAGGCCGCGGCCCTGCGCCGGAAATACGGCCTGGACCCGCAGCTGCCGCTCATCCTGCACGTCGGCCGGCTGGACGCCGATAAGCGCGTGGACTTGGCGCTGCGCGCGGCCGCCGTGGCGCTGCGCGCGGCGCCGGCGCAGATGGTGATCGCCGGCGACGGCCGGCAGCGGCCGGCCCTGGAGGCCCTCAGCCGCGAGCTCGGCCTGCCGGCCCGCTTCCTGGGGTACGTGTCCGCCGCCGGCGACCTGCCGGGCCTGTACCGGCTGGCGCGCGTCTTCGTCACCGCCTCCGAAGTGGAGATCCAGAGCTCGGTGGTGCTGGAGGCCGGCGCGGCCGGCCTGCCGGTGGTGGTGGCGCGGGCCAGCTCGATGGCCGAGTTTGTGGAGGATGGGCGCACCGGCTACCTGGCCCCGCCCAGGGATGTGGAGGCGCTGGGGGCCGGCCTGGCGCGTTTGCTGCGTGACCCCGAGCACGCGCGGGACCTGGGCCGGGCCGGGCGCGTCCGGGCTGAGGCCCACGCGCCGGAGCGCACGCTGGACGCGCACGCGGTCGTCTATCAGCGGGTAATGAGCGCGCGGGCGCGATTGTAAAGTTGCCGTTTGGTATAATCACTGCGCGTGCCCGGGTGGGTCCGGCGCGGCGGAGACCTTCGAACCCCGTCAGGGCCGGAAGGCAGCAGCGGTAAGAAGTCATCTCTGGGTGCCGCCGGGGTGCCTGCCCGGGCGCGTATTTAATCTGTGATGAGCACTGAACGTGTGGACGATCGCCAGGGGCGCCCCGCGGCCGGCCGTTGGGGCCTGAGCGGGGCCGCGGCCCTGGCGGTTTTGCTTTCCATCGCGGCCGTGTACTGGCAGGCGCGGCCGGCCTTCACCGTGCGCGTAGACGGCGAAGCGCGGACCGTGCGCGCCCACGCCGGCACGGTGGAGGCGGTGCTGCGCGCCGCTGGCCTGGCCTGGCGGCCGGAGGACGGCGTCTGGCTGGGGGATGACCAGGTTCAGACCCAGGTGAGCGATCCCGCGACACCGATCCAACCCGACGCGCTCGTAGTGGTGGAGCGCGCTCAGCCGCTCCGGCTGGAGGCGGACGGCGCGGTGGTGACCCTCCTGGCCCGCCCGGCCGTGCCCGCCGCGCTGCTCAGCCAGGGCGGACTGCTGCTTGGCCCCGGCGACGAGGTGTGGGCGGACGGCGTCCGCGTGGATGCCGAGCAGGCGCTGGCCGGTTGGCCGGCCCAATTGGCGGTCCGGCGCGCGGTCCCGGTCACCATCGTGGACGGCGAGCGGACCTTCACCCTGCAGACGGCGGCGCGCACGGTGGGCGAGGCGCTGTGGCAGGCCGGCCTGCGGCTTTACGAGGCGGACGGCGTGGAGCCGGAGCTGGCGGCGCCGCTGGCGGCCGGCGTGACCATTCGCCTCAGCCGGGCGCAGCTGATCACGGTGCAGGCCGATGGCCGCACGCTGGCCGGCCGGGCGCAGGCCGCGACGGTGGGCGAGGCCCTGGCCGCGCTGGGGATGCCGCTGGCCGGCGCCGATTACGCGGTGCCGGCGGCCGCCGGGCCGCTGCCGGCCGACGGCCTGGTGCGGGTGGTGCGGGTGCGCGAAGAAGTGCTGGCCGAGCAGACCGTGATCCCGCGCGAGACCGTCTACCAGGCCCTGCCCGAAGTGGACATCGACACCGTGCAGACCCTGCAGGCCGGCGCCGACGGCCTGCGCCGCCGCTACGTGCGCGTGCGTTACGAGGACGGCCGGGAGGTCAGCCGTGTCACGGAGGGCGAGAGCCTGGCCCAGGCCCCCGCGCCGCGCGTGATCGGCTACGGGACCAAGATCACGGTGCGGGTGCTGGACACGCCGGACGGCCCGCTGGAATATTGGCGCGCCTACACGGTCTACGCCACCTCCTACTCGGCCTCGCGGGCGGGCGTGCCGCGCACGGCCCGCAACTTCGGCATCACGGCCAGCGGCCGGCCGCTCACCAAGGGCCTGATCGCCGTGGACCGGCGTTACATCCCTTTCAACACGCGTATGTACGTGCCGGGCTATGGCTTCGCCCTGGCCGCCGACACGGGCGGCGGTGTCAAGGGGCGTTTCATCGACCTGGGGTACGACGACTGGAACTACGCCCACTGGAGCCAGGTGGTGACCGTATATTTCCTGACGCCCATCCCGCCGGCCGACCAGATCGCCTGGATCATCCCCTCCACGGTGCCGTAGCGGTCCCACCCCATGCGCCCCCTGGCTGTCCCCCAACTGCTGCGCCGCTTTGATCTGCGCCCCAAGAAGAGCCTGGGCCAGAACTTTCTGGTGGATGAGGCCGCGCTGGCCAAGGTGGCGGCCGCCGCCGGGCTGACCGCCCAGGACAGCGTGCTGGAGATTGGGCCGGGGCTCGGCAGCCTGACGCGGCATCTGGCCGAGGCGGCCGGCCGCGTGGTGGCCGTGGAACTGGACCAGGGCCTGCTGCCGGCGCTGCGCTTTGTGCTCGAGCCGTACACCAACGTCACGATCCTCCCCGGCGATATCCTGCAGCTTGATCCGGCGGCCCTGGGCCTGGGGCCGGCCTACAAGGTCGCGGCCAACATCCCGTACTACATCACCAGCGCCGTCATCCGGCACCTGCTGGAGGCCAGCGTGCGGCCAGCCGTGATCGTGCTGACCGTGCAGCGCGAGGTGGCCGAGCGGATCTGCGCCGAGCCGGGGGAGATGAGCCTGCTGGCGGTGAGCGTGCAGGTGTACAGCCGGCCGCAGATCGCGGCGCGGGTGCCGGCCGGCGCGTTTTATCCGCGCCCGGAGGTCGATTCGGCCGTGGTGCGGCTGGAGGTGCGGCCGGAGCCGGCGGTGGCCGGCGTGGACATGGATCAGTTCTTCCGGGTGGTAAAGGCCGGCTTCAGCCAGAAGCGCAAGCAGTTGCGCAATGCCCTGGCCGGCGGCCTGCAGCTGCCGCCGGCGGCGGTGGAGGCGGCGCTGGCGCCGGCCGGCGTGGACCCGCAGCGCCGGGCCGAGACCTTGAGCCTGGCGGAGTGGGGGGTGGTGGCGCGGGCGCTGCCCGCGGGGTAATCCCAGCCAGGCGATTGCGTCGGCTCAGTGCGGTAACGGCCTCGAAACCGCGTCCCGCCGAGACGGTAAGCCAACCGGCAGTTACCATCTGCTGGGTTTAGTGAAGGCCCGTTGGCGTTTCGGCTGCAAGGCCCTAAAATATCGGCGGGGAGAGCCGGAATGAAAGTTTTCCCCCTGGGCAGTCCTTGGGGCGGTGGCGGAATGGCAGACGCCGGGGACTTAAAATCCTCTGTTCGCAAGAACGTGTGGGTTCAACTCCCACCCGCCCTATAGTGTTCAGCGGCCGGCGCTTTAGCCGGCCGCTGTCGCGTTTATTGGCGCTGTTCGAGTTCGATGGTGAAGGCGAGCGGGAAGCCGGCCTGGCGGGCCAGGCCGTGGGCGCGGCCGACGCGGTGTTTGGCCTCTTCGATGGGCAGGGTCATGACGTAGGCCAGGCCGGTGACGTGGGCGCGCAGGGTGACGCGCTCGGCCTGGTTGGGGGCCAGGCCAAAGACCTGGCGCAGGATCAGGATCACGAAGTCGTACGGGGTGACGTCGTCATTGTGGACGATGATGCGGCCGAAGTCGCCCTCGTCGCCGACTACAACCCACTCCAGTTCGGATTGGGTCTCGGTGTCATCCGCAGGTGGGGGGGCAGGGTTGGCCTGCATGCCGTGGGTAGCCCTCATTGGCCATTCCGATAGGGCAATTCTACTCGAATATCCAGCTGGTTCAGCCGGGTACGGCGCTGCCTGAAGGCTGGCGCGGCGAGGTTCGCGCGAACCTCGCCGCGAGTTCCCGAACGGTTGCCTGTTTGACCCAGTTCCCAGCCTCGCCGATCAGTTGCTCAACGAACGCCAGGCACCTCCGCTTTGCCTCCTCGGCCGCGCGGCCTAGAGTACCTCCCCCGCCCAGCCGCGCCGCACCATCCATTTGACGGTCTCGAGCACTGGCACTACCGACACGGCCAGGCCGGCGGTGATGGCCCAGTCCGCCAGCGGCAGACTAAACGTGCCGAACGGCGCGTGCAGCCCCGGCGCATACACGATCAGCGCGAGCAGCGCCAGCTCCCACACCACCGCCAGGTTCAGCCAGCGGTTAGCGAACGGCTGCCGGGCTACCGAGTGCCGGTCTGAGCGGAAGCTGTAAGCCTTGAAGAACTGGATCAACACCAGCGAGACGAAGGTCATGGTCATGGCC
>JAEURL010000202.1 GCA_016789165.1 Anaerolineales bacterium
CGTCGTCGATGAGCGGCAGGATGGCGTCGGCAACCTCGGCTTTGACCTTGGGATCGTCCAGGTCACGGCCGGCGGTGAAGACGCGGATGACGTACTCCACCACGGGCTCGGCCGCCTCCACCAGGCGGCTCCACTCGGCCGGGTCGCGGCGGATAACGTCGTCCGGGTCCTGGCCGGGCGGCAGGGTCATCACGCGGATATCGGCGCCCAGCCGGCCTTCAAAGCGCACCAGGCCGCGCGGGTCGAAGACCACCTGGCCCTCGCGCTCCAGGGCCTCGCGCGCCACCATCACACCGCGCAGGGCGGCGGCGTCGCCGGCCTCGTCGGCGTCCAGGGCCAGGATCAGGCGTTTGGCGTGCTTCTTGAGCAGGCGCAGCTGATGCTCGGTGAGGGCCGTGCCCTGCGAGGAGACGACGTTGGCGAAGCCGGCCTGGTGGGCGGCCACCACGTCCAGGTTGCCCTCCACCACGATGGCGGCGTTGCCGTCCCGGATGGGCCGGCGGGCCAGGTGCAGGCCGAAGACGGTGCGGCCCTTGTCGAACAGCGCGGTCTGCGGGCTGTTCATGAACTTGGGCACCGCGTCGGGCTGCAGGGCGCGCGCCTGGAAGCCCGTCATGCGGCCCTGCTCATCACGGACCGGGATCATCAGCCGGTCGCGGAAGCGGTCAAAGTGGCGGGCCGCCGCGCCGGGGCCCTCCGCCTCGCGGGCCACCACCAGGCCGGCCTCCACCAGGTGCTCCAGGGCGTAGCCCTTACTGGTGAAGTACTTCAGCCCGGCATCCCAGCTGTCCAGGGCATAGCCAAGCTGGAACATCTCCACGGCCTTGTCGGTCAGGCCGCGGCCGGCCAGGTGGGCGCGGGCGTGGCCGGCCTGGGGCGCGTTCCGGAGCAGGTGGTGATAGTAGTTGGCGGCCGTGTCCAGGATCTGGCGCAGGTGGTTGAGGTTGTCGTCCTGCTCCACCTGCTCGGGCGTGCGCGGCTTGAGCTCCACGCCGGCGCGCTGGGCCAGCAGCTGCAGCGCGCCGGAGAAATCCAGCCCGTCGCGCTTCATGATGAACTTGAAGATATCGCCGCCCTCGTTGCACTGGCCAAAACAGCGCCAGGTGCCGGACTCCGGCCAGACCGCAAAAGAGGGCGTGTTGTTCTTGTGGGCGTGGAACGGGCACAGGCCCATGTAGGCGCGGCCGGACTTGCGCAGCTTGACGGTCTGCGCAATCAACTCAACCGCGTCAAGGCGGGCCTTGATGTCGTCGATGACGGACATTCAGAATTGACTCAGAGCGAAGGTTCGCTGGTCACTGGCCAATCGGCGGCGCCAATGGTCAATGACCGCTGAGCGGCGATCCGGAACTAATGCTAGACGAGCGACGACGGACGACTGACGTTAGGCGACGGATGGCGCGAGCGGCCCGCGCATGATCTGGCCGAGGGTTACGCCGGGGATTATAGAGGCCGGCAGGAGGACTCGGCAAGGGAAGGCCGGAAGTTTAAGAGACCCCGGCGTCGCATTCCGCCAGCGCGGCGCGGGCCTGGGCTTGCTCGGGTGAAGGCAGACGGGTGAAGAGCGCCACCGCGCGCCGGGCATAGGGCAAGCCCTCGGCCGGCCGGCCCTGCCGGGCCAGGGCCAGGGCCAAGCGCCAGCAGTTGTAGGCGATGAAGAGCTGGTGGCCCATGGACTCGGTCAGGCGCAGGGCGTCGCGCAGCAGGGTCTCGGCCTCGGCCCAGGCCGCGCGGGCCAACTGCACGTCGCCCAGGGTGCCCAGGTTGGTGGCCACGCCCTCGTCGTAGCCGATGGCGCGCGCCAGCAGAAGCGCTTCGCTGTAGCAGCGGCCGGCCAGCTCCAGGTCGCCGGCCTGCTGGGCGCACCAGCCCAGGTCGTTCAGGCCGATCGGCACCAGCTCGCTCTCCGGGGCGGCGGCGCGCGCGAAGGCGATCATCTCTTCGAAGGCGGCGCGGGCCGGCGCGAAAGCGCGGGCCAGCTGGTGGCCCTTGCCGCGCAGGCGGATGGCCAGCGCCCGCTCGGGCCGCTCGGTGCGGGACCAGTGTTCGGCGGCGCGCCGGGCGCAGTCCAGCACCGGCTCGGGCTGGCCGCGCAGGCGGTAGACCCAGCCCGCGTGATAAGCGCGCCAGCCGGCGCCGACAGGGTCGCCGGCCTCCACGGCGCGGGCCTCGGCCTGCAGGCTGAGCGCCAGCCATTCGTCCCACTGGCCGGAGAAATACAGCAGCCGGTGCAGGGCATCGCACAGCACCTGCAGCCGGCCGTTCTCGCCCTGCAGGAAGTATGGCAGCGCGGCGGCGATGCGCGGCCACTCGGCGGCCAGGGCCGGCACCCGCGGGTAATTGCGGAAATCGCGCAGATCGCCGTTCAGCAGCAGGCCCAGCACACCGTCCGCCAGGCGCGCGGCGGCGGCGGCCACGCCGGCCGCGAAGCGGCGCTGGACCAGCTCGGCCACCAGCGGCAGGAGCAGGAAGGTCTCACCGGCCTCATCGGACTGGACCAGGGAGCGGTCCAACAGGTCTTCCAGCACTGTGCCGGCGGCCGGGGCCGGCAGGCCGGCGGCTTCCGCCACCCACGGGAGCTGGGCCGGATGAGTGAAGTGGCTGAGGGCGGCCAGGGCGGCCGTATCGGAGTCAGCCAGGGTGGCCAGGACATCGCTGAAGATGAACTCCAGCGGATCATTGCCGGCCGGGGCGGCGGCCAGAAAGCGCGCGGTGTCCGGCACGGTGCGGCAGCGGCTGCCGGGCCGGCCCAGCTGGCCGGCCAGCCATTCAATCAGCAGCGGGTTGCCCTGGGCCAGCTCGTACAGCTGGCGGCGCTCGGCCTCGGCGGCCTGGGCCAGCCCGCGGCTGCGCTCGGCCAGCTTGCCGATCAGCTTCTGGGCGTCGTCCGGCGGGAGCCGGTCCAGGCGCAGGACCTCGGCGGCCACGTCCATGCGCCGGCGGCTGGTGACGATGGCCCGGCACGAGCGCGGCAGCCGGCGCAGGAACTGGAAGAGCCGCTCCCGCTCGCGCTCGTCGAAGACCTCGACGTTATCGAGGATGAGCAGCGCCTGCCGGCCGGCCAGGGCGCGGCGCACGGCCTGGGGGCGCTCGGCCGGGTCGCCCTTGGCGATCTCGTCCTCGCCCAGCTCGCGCGCCAGCTCGGCCAGCAGGGCCTCATAGCTGGTGAGCACGAAGTCATCCAGGCGCAGCTCCCCGCCCGGCGTCAGTTCGCGTTGTTTGGCCGAGAGGAAGATTTTGATCGGATAGAGCGCGTCCGGCGCCAGATGGCCGGCCCGGATGGCCAGGGCGGTCTTGCCGATACCGCCGGCCCCGTCGATCAGCACGCCCCAGCCGTTGACCTCCGGGTCCAGGGCCTCGGCGATGCGGGCCAACTCAGCGGCGCGGCCGAAGAAATAGGGCTGGTGCGGCAGCTCGGCGCGGCGCTGCGCCCCGCCGTGGATATGGGTGATGGTCGTGATCTTGTCACGGCCGACGAGGTCGCCGCCGACCGAAGCATCGCCGGAGGCGGAGAGCCCCACGCCTGAAGAAGAGGTGTCAGCGGGCATCAGCGCGCTTAATCCGAGCCATCCCCAACTTGGTCAATCCCCGCAGCCGCCGGCGGCCATCCGTTGTCCGCCGGCGAAACGGATCAGCGGAGGGAAGCGGCTGGAATCTGTTGCTCCGCTTCCCCTCCGCTGTTGTCCGGCATTAGAACCCTTCCAGCTTGCTCAGGTCCGCCAGGCCGCGCGCCAGGCCGGCGATGCGCTGGAGCAGGCCCAGGCGGTTGGCGCGCACGGCCGGGTCCTCGGCCATCACCAGCACGTCGTCAAAGAAGCGGCTGATGGCCGGGATCAGGGGCACGATCTGGTTGAACAGCTCATCCACGCTCGCCGCCGGCCGCAGGCCGCGCGCGGCCTGTTCCAAGGCCTGCTCGGCCGGCTCGGCCAGCCGCGCGGCGTCCACGGCGTACTGCTCCTTCTGATCGCGCGTGATGCGCACGCAGCGGGCGTAGGCCGGCAGGATCTGGGGCCAATCCGCGCGCGCGGCCCAGGCCGAAAGCTGCTGGACGGCGGCGCGGGCGCGGGCCGGGTTGTGGGCCTGCTCGGCCAGGACCGCGTCCACCACGTCGTACTTGAAGCCCTGGTCCAGCAGTTGGCCGCGCAGGCGGCCGGCCAGGAAGGCCAGCAGGTCGCCGAGCAGCTTGGGCCGGTCCGTCACCAGGCCGGCCGGCAGCAAATCCAGCGCCGCATCCAGGGCGGCGCGCAGGTCGAAATCCAGGCCGTGGGTCATG
>JAEURL010000270.1 GCA_016789165.1 Anaerolineales bacterium
GCCTTTCAGCCCGAGTCCTGGACCTGGGGCGTCCGCCTCAGCCTGGCCGGCCTGGTGGTGTGGGCCGGCCTCGGCCTGTGGCTGTGGGGCGGGCATGAACCTTCGGCGGGCGGGCGGGGTAATAACGGGGGCACTGATCTCACAGGACGCTAATCTCACGCCGGCTATCGCCGGCCAGGGGATGACCTTATAATGCGCCCGACTGCGCCGGCCCGACCGCGCGTTGGCCGGCCGGGCTGATCCCACTTCTCAGGAGCTACCGTGGCCACCGTCACCGAGAACACTCACGTCAATGTGAAGGCCATCGCCGACCGCCTGATCGGCAATGTCGAAAAAGTCATCGTCGGCAAGTCGGCGGAGGTGCGGCTGACGCTGACCGGCCTGCTGTGCCAGGGCCACCTGCTCATCGAGGATGTGCCGGGGGTGGGCAAGACCACCCTGGCCAAGACCCTGGCCCGCTCGCTGGGCACCAGCTTCAACCGCCTGCAGTTCACGCCCGACATGCTCCCCAGCGACGTGACGGGCGTGTCCATTTTCAACCAGCAGACGCGCGAGTTCGAGTTCCGGCCTGGCCCGATCATGGCCCAGGTGGTCCTGGCCGACGAGATTAACCGCGCCACCCCCAAGACGCAGGCGGCCTTGCTGGAAGCCATGGAAGAGAAGCAGGTGACCGTGGACGGCCAGACGCACCTCTTGCCGCGGCCGTTCATGGTGCTGGCCACCCAGAACCCGATCGAATACGAGGGCACCTTCCCGCTGCCGGAGGCCCAGCTGGACCGCTTCCTGCTGCGGCTGTCGCTGGGCTATCCCTCGGCCGCGGATGAGGTGGCCGTGCTGGAGCGCCAGCAGTTCCGTCACCCGGTGGACACCCTTGAGCAGGTGGTCGCCGTGGAGGAGCTGCTGCAAGCCCAGGAGGCCGTGAAGCACGTCCACGTGGCGCCGGCGCTCAAGACCTACGTGGTGGAGATCACTACCCAGACCCGCAAGCACCCGGATGTCTACCTGGGCGCCAGCCCGCGCGGCAGCCTGTCGCTCTTCCGGGCCGCCCAGGCGCGGGCCGCCATCGACGGCCGCGATTACATCCTGCCGGACGACATCAAAGCCTTGGCTGACGCCGCCCTGGCCCACCGCATCATCATCGGGCCGGCGGCGCGCATCAAAAACGTGGACGCCCGGGCCGTGGTGAAAGAAGTGCTCAACGCCGTGCCCGTGCCGGGCGGCACGCAGCTCAAGCGGTAAAGCCGCCCCCGGCCGCGCCGCAGCGACTATCATGCGCTCCCGCCGCCTCGTCGTCCTCTTCCTGCTGGTGGCCTCGCTGGCCGGGGCCTTGGTCACCGGCCGCGACCTCTTCTTCAACCTGCTCTACCTGTGGCTGGCGCTGGTCATCCTCTCCGGCGTGTGGGCTTGGACCAGTCTGGGCCGGCTGCGCGTGGCGCGCCAGACGCGCACCCTGCGCGCCCAGGTGGGCGACGCCATCGAGGAACGGCTGGCCGTGCGCAACCTGGGCGGCCTGCCCAAGCTCTGGCTGGAGGTGCGCGACCAATCGGACCTGCCCGGCCACCACCCCAGCAAGGTCATCGTGGCTCTGGGTTCGCGCCAGGAGCGGGTCTGGGTGGTGCGTACGCGCGCCCTGCAGCGCGGGCGTTACCGGCTGGGCCCGCTGGCCCTGGCCTCCGGCGATCCGTTCGGCCTGTTCCGGGTCACCCGCCGCATCCAATCCACCAACCAGGTGGTGATTTACCCAGCCACCGTGACCCTGCCGGATTTCCCGCTGCCGGTGGGCACCGCGCCCGGCGGCGACGCGCTGCGCCGGCGCACGCACTACGTCACCCCCAACGCCGCCGGCGTCCGCGATTACGTGCCCGGCGACTCCTATAACCGGATCCACTGGCGCTCCACGGCCCGCCGGGACCGGCTGATGGTGAAGGAGTTTGAGTTGGACCCGCTGGCCGACGTCTGGCTGTTTGTGGATGGCGACCGCGCCGTGCAGGCCGGCCAGGCCGTGGTGACGCTGGAATACGACGAGACCGACACGCCCTGGTATCAGCGGCCGGCGCCGGTGCGGCTGCCGCCCAACACCGAAGAGTACGCCGTCAGCGTGGCGGCCTCGCTGGCCCAGCACTTCCTGCGCCGGGACCGGGCCGTGGGGATGGTGGCCTACGGCGAGACGCGCGAGATCACTCAGCCGGACCGCGGCGAGCGCCAGCTCACCAAGATCCTGGAGACTCTGGCGGTCTTCCGGGCGTCCGGCCGGATGCGCTTGCGTGATCAGCTGGCGCTGGAAGCCGATCAGCTCCCGCGCGGCGCCACCGTCATGCTGGTGACGGCCTCGGCCGACCCGGCCTGGGTGGGGTACGCGGCCGCCCTGAAGCGGCGCGGCGTCAACGTGGTGACCTTCCTGGTCAATGCCGGCACATTTGGCGGCAAGCAGAACAATGCCGCCCTCGTCAACGCTTTGTGGGGGATGGGGCTGCCGGCCTACGCCATCGCCAACGGCGTGGATTTCGCCGCGGCCGTCATGACCGCGCCGGGCCGCAGCCTGGTGAACTGAGCGGCCCGCGCTTACTCCTCCGGCCTTGTCCGTCACTCAACCGCATACCACCGTCTAAGCCTGACGGGGCCCCCGGCCTCAGCCCTCGATCTCTTCGATGGCTTCGAAAGGGGTCAGGCCGCCGAAGGCGACCTTCATCAAGCCGGGGAGGTACGAGTCCATCGTCTGCACGGCCGGATAGACGGCGTTGCGGATCAGGTTGTCGGTGAGCGGCTCGCCCTCAAAATCCAGGCTGCTCTTGTAGCGCACCTCGCCGTCCGAGTAATCCATCTCGAAGTTGCCCACCCGCAGGCCGAAATTGGCGCGCGTGATGAACTCGGCGATCGCTGGGCGGGCCTCTTCCGGGACCTTGACCGTGCTAATGGCGTAGAAGATGAACTGTTCCAGGTCCACCCGCACCTGGGCGAAGATGCGCAGCTCGCCGTTTTTGCCTTTGTAGTACGTGCGGTAGGCGTACTGCTCGTCGACGACCTGCGGGAACCACTGATCGGCCTCCAGAAAACGGCCGAGCGTCTCGAAGGCGGTCAGCGCGTTGGGCCGGGCTTTGCGGGCCGGCCGGCGGTTGGCGGTTTCTTCAGAGGTGGATTCGTCCATGGCGCCCAGTGTGGGTTGACGGCTGCGGCAATTCTATCCAGAAAGCGCCGGCCGTGAAGGGGGAACGGTTGGTGCAATCCGCTATAATCGACGCATGCCCAAAGCCGTAGATCCCGCCGACCGCGCCCAGCGCCTGCGCCGCGAGCTGACCGAGCACGCGTACCGCTATCACAACCTGGCCGCCCCGACCATTTCCGACGCCGAGTACGACGCGCTCTTCGGCGAGCTGCAGGAGCTGGAGCGCCAGCACCCGGAGTTGGCCACGCCGGATTCGCCCACTCAGCGCGTGGGCGGCTTCGTCTCCGAAAAATTCGAGAAGAGCCGCCACCCGGCGCCGATCCTCAGCTTGAGCAACGCCTTCTCGGCCGCGGACGTGCGCGCCTGGTTTGAGCGCATTCGCAAGCTGGACGAGCGGGTGGCCGGCGCCGACTTCGTGGTGGAGCCCAAGATCGACGGGCTGACCGTGGTCCTGCACTATGCGGCCGGCCTGTTTACGCGCGGCGCCACGCGCGGCGACGGCGAGGTGGGCGAGGTCATCACGCCCAATCTGCGCACCATCCGCACCTTGCCGCTGCGCATCCCGGTGGAAACAAAGGGCCGGCGGGCCAAGGCCGGCCCGGCGCCGGCCTCCCTGGTGGTGCGCGGCGAGGCCGTCATCTTCACCGAGGACTTCGCGCGGCTCAACGCCGGCCTGGCCGCCCAGGGCAAACGCACCTACGCCAACCCGCGTAACACGGCCTCCGGCTCGCTGCGCCAGCTGGATTCGAGCCTGACGGCCGCCATCCCGATCTCGCTCTTGTGCTACCAGATCGTGGCGGCGGACGGCGCCGGCCCGGCCACGCAGTGGGAGACCCTGGACTATCTGCGCGCCCTCGGTTTTCCGGTGGCGGAGGCGGCCCGGCGCTTGCCGGACCTGGACAGCGCCATCGCCTACTGCGAGGACTGGGCGGCCCGGCGCGACGAACTGCCCTACGAGACCGACGGCATGGTCATCAAGCTCAACGACCTCGGTCTGGCGGCCAGCCTGGGGTTTGTGGGCAAGGACCCGCGCGGGGCGGTGGCGTTCAAGTTCCCGGCCCGCGAAGTAACCACCATCCTGAGCGACATCGGCGTGAATGTGGGCCGCACCGGAGTGTTGACGCCCTATGCCATCCTGGAGCCGGTGGAGGTGGGCGGCGTGACTGTGCGCCAGGCCACGCTGCACAACTTCGACTACATCGCCGAGAAGGATATCCGCCTCGGCGACCGCGTCCTGCTCAAACGCGCCGGCGACGTGATCCCCTACGTCATTGGCCCGGTGGTCGAGGCGCGCACCGGCAAGGAGAAAGCCTACCGGCTGCCCAAGACCTGCCCGGACTGCGGGGAGCCCGTGGAACGGGCCGAGGCCGAGGTGGCCTTCTACTGCGTCAACAGCGCCTGCCCGGCCCAGCTGACGCGCACGGTCGAGCACTTCGCGGCCGTCCTGGATATCGAGGGTTTCGGTGAGAAGGTGGCCGAGCAGGTGGTGGCCGACGGCCTGGTGAAGGACGTGGCCGACATCTTCCGGCTGACCAAGGACCGGCTGCTGGGCCTGCCGGGCTTCGCGGACAAGAAGGCCGAGAAGCTGTTGGCGGCCATCCAGGCCGTCAAGAGCCGGCCGCTGGGCCAACTGGTTTCCGCCCTGGGCATCCGCGGGGTGGGCGAGGTGGCCGCCCGCGATCTGGCCGAGCATTTCGGCTCGCTGGACGCGCTGGGCCAGGCCGACGCCGAGGCCCTGCAGGCCGTGGACGGCGTCGGGCCGAGCGTCTCCCAGGCGGTGGTGGATTGGTTCGCGGGCCAGGCCAACCGCGCAGTGCTCAAGAAGCTCAAGCAGGCCGGCGTGTGGCCCACCGCCGCGCCGCGCCCGGCGGCCGCCGCTGGCGGGCCGTTCGCGGGCCAGACCGTCGTGATCACGGGCACGCTGCCGGGCCTGAGCCGCGACGCGGCCAAGGCCTACATCGAGGCGCGCGGCGGCAAGGTGACGGACAGCGTCAGCAAAAAAACGTCTTACCTGGTGCTGGGCGAGGCGCCCGGCTCCAAGCTGGCCAAGGCCCAGAGCCTGGGCGTGGCCATCCTGGACGAGGCCGGCCTGCTCCGGCTGGGCGGGGCGTAACCATGGCCGTCCGAACCCTGCTCCAAGACCGGATCGCGGCCAAGATCGAAGCCTGGCAGGCGCGCGTGCAGGCCACCCAGGCCGAGGGCCTGTACTTTTTCAACCAGCCCGTCGACGAACTGCTGTCGCCGACCCGGGTGCGTATCGGCCAGCGCGAGCTGCTGATGTTCGCCTCCTACAGTTACCTGGGCCTGATCGGCCACCCGCGCATCAACGCCGCGGCCCAGGCGGCGGTGGCGCGCTACGGCACCGGCACGCACGGCGTGCGCCTGCTGGCCGGCACCCTGGCGCTGCACCACGAGTTGGAGGCCGGCCTGGCGGCGTTCACGGGCCGCGAGGCGGCCGTCACCTTCTCCAGCGGCTACGTCACCAACCTGACCGCCATCTCCACGCTCCTAAGCCGGCACGACATGGTCTTTAGCGACAAGCTCAACCATGCCTCCATCGTGGATGGCTGCCAGCTCTCGGGGGCGGACTTCGTGCGCTTCCGCCACAACGACATGGCCGACCTGGAGCGCTGCCTGCGCCGCGCCCGGCCCGGCGCCGCCCGGCTCGTGGTGGTGGACGCCGTCTTCAGCATGGACGGCGACATCGCCGACCTGCCGCGGCTGGCCGAGCTGTGCCAGGCCCACGACGCCTGGCTGATGGTGGACGAGGCCCACTCGGTCGGGGTGCTGGGCGCGGCCGGCCACGGCCTGGAGGAGCACTTCGGCCTGCCGGGCGTCATCGATTTGAAGATGGGCACGCTCAGCAAGACCATCCCCTCGGTGGGCGGCTACCTGGCCGGCCGCGCGGACCTGATCCACCTCTTCCGCCACGCCGCGCGCGCCTTCATCTTCTCGGCCGCCCTGCCGCCGGCCCAGGCCGCGGCCGCCCTGGCGGCCCTGGACGTGATCCAGGCCGAGCCGGAACGGGTGGCGGCCGTGCAGGCCAACGCCCGCTACTTCCGCGATCAGCTGCGCGCGCTGGGCTTTGACACGCTCAACACGGAGACCGCCATCGTGCCGATCCTATGCGGCCCGGATGAGCGCGCCTACGCCATGGTGCGCGAGTGCCAACAGCGCGGCCTGTTTGCGCTGCCCGTCATCTCCCCGGCCGTGCCGGAGGGCCTAGCCCGCCTGCGCACCACGGTCACGGCCGCCCACACGCGGGCCGAAATCGACCTGGCGCTGGACGTCCTGGCCCAGGCCGGCCGCGCTGTCGGCGTCATCGCCTGAGCGCCGGCCGCGCCGCCCATGGACCGCCTGCACCTCAAACCCGGCCGCGAGCGCTCGCTGCTGCGCCGGCATCCCTGGATCTTTTCGGGCGCCGTCGAGCGCGTGGCCGGTGATCCGCCGGCCGGCGGGACCGTGGACGTCATCTCGGCCGGCGGCGAGTGGCTGGCCCGGGCCGCGTTCTCGCGCCACTCCCAGATCATGGCCCGCGTCTGGACCTTTGACCCGCAGGCCC
>JAEURL010000276.1 GCA_016789165.1 Anaerolineales bacterium
ATACCCTGGTGGTCTACGTCAATCGCTACGGGGTGACGGCGCGCGCCATCATCGACGCCAACCCCAGCCTGCGCGTCAATCCGGCCCTGCTGGTGCCCGGCCAGAAGCTGCTGATCCCGGCCACCGGCACCGTCACGGCCACGGCTACGGCGGCGCCGACCCAGGCGGCAGCGGCCAGCGCCACGCCGGCGCCCACCAGCATGCCCGGCCCCACCGCCGCCCCCAACCTGACGCCCATCCCGAGCGAGTTCATCCGCGTCGTGGTCCAGCGCGGCGAGAGCCTGGTGACCTACGTCACCCGCTTCGCGGTATCGGCCTCGTCGCTGCTGGCCGCCAACCCCACCCTGCGGGATAACCCCAGCTTGATCTACCCCGGCCAGACGCTGGTGATCCCGGTGGTGACCTCCTTCACGCCCAGCCGGACCACGCCCTTCTACTACGTGGTCCAGGCCGCCGACACCGCCGCCCTGATCGCGCGCCGGTTTGAGCTGACGGCGGACACCCTGCTGCGCGCCAACCCCGGCGTGTCCTTCCAGCCCGGCGTGACGGTGTTGGTGCCGGCCGGCCCGCACGTCTACGTGGTGCAGAAGGGCGACGAGCTGCGGGACATCGCCAAGCTGTACGGCACGACGGTGGAGTTCATCCTGCGCGGCAACAACCTGCCCAACCCGGACCTGATCTACATCGGCCAGGAGATCTTCATCCCCACCCAGTACAACGCCCTGCCGGTGCCGTTCGGGCCGTAACCGACGCCGCCCGCTTAAACGCGAAGGACGGAGGCCGTTCAGCCTCCGTCCTTTTTTGTTGACGAGCGCCGCGCTCAGTCGAGCGGGCTGGCCGCCGTTCCGGCCCGCACCGCCAGTTGGCCGCAGCCGGCGTCCACATCGATCCCGCGCCGGACGCGCACCGAGCCCGGGATGTGATGCTGGGCCAGGATGTCCAGGAAGGCGGCCGCCCGCTCCCGGGTAGCCGCCTGGCCGGCGTAGCCGCGCGTGGGGTTGAGCGGGATGACGTTGACGTGGCACATTAGGCCGCGGGCCAGGCCCGCGAAAGCGCGCGCCTGCTCGGGGGTATCGTTGCGGCCGGCGATCAGGGCCCACTCAAAGGTCACCCGCCGGTGGGTCTGGGCCACGTAATAGCGCGCGGCTTCAAAGACCTCGGCCAGCGGATAGCGGCGGTTGACGGGCAATAGCTCGGCCCGCAGGTCGTCGGTGGCGGCGTGGAGCGAGATGGCCAGGTTGACCTGACGCTTCTCGTCCGCGAAGCGCCGGATCATGGGCACCAGCCCCACGGTGGAAATGGTGAGGCGCCGCGCCCCGAAGTTGAAGCCCTCCGGGTCGGTGAGCACGTCCACGGCGCGCAGGGTGGCGTCGTAGTTGTGGAAGGGCTCGCCCATCCCCATCACCACGATATTGGTCAGCCGGTCCTCCTGGGCCTGGAGCTCACGCGCGAACCAGAGCACCTGCTGGACGATCTCGCCGGCCGTCAGGTGGCGCTGGAAGCCCATCTGCCCGGTGGCACAGAACACGCAGCCCATGGCGCAGCCGGCCTGGGTGGAGATGCAGGTAGTGCGCCGGCGGGCGTAGCCCATCAGCACAGTCTCGATGGCCCGGCCGTCCGGCAGGTGGAAGAGCTGTTTGCGGGTCTGCCCGTCGCTGGAGCGGACGGCCGCGGCGGGCGCCAGCGTGCCGAAGCTGACCTCGGCCGCCAGGCGCTCGCGCAGAGGTTTGGGCAGGGTGGAGATCTCGGCCGGGCCGGCCGCCAGGTCGCGGTAGACGGCCTGCCAGACCTGGCGGGCGCGGAAGGCCGGCTCGCCCCAGGCTGTCAGGAGCGTCTCTAATTCCGGCCGGGTGAGGTCGTAGAAAGCGGGCATGGCCGCCCCCGTTCAGCGTTCGCCCAGCTCGCGCAGCCGCTGCTCGGCCTTGCGGCGCAGCTCGCTGTCCGGGCTGAGTTGGGCCACGGCCCGGAAGTCGGCGGCCGCGTCCAGGGGCCGGCGCAGGTCGGCCAGGATCAGGCCGCGCCGGTAGAGCAGGCGCAGCGAGCGCGGCTCGTGGCGCAGAGCGTCGTTGATGTCCTGCAGCGCCTGGCTCAGGTCGCCGGCGGCGTGCAGGGTCTCAGCGCGGTGGATGCGGGCGGTGACGGCCTCCGGCCGCTCCTCCAGCACGCGGCTGTAATCCTGCAGCGCCTGCGAGTACTCCTCCATCTGGCGGTGGATGTCGCCGCGCAGCACCAGCAGGCCGTTGTCCAGCGGCGAGAGCTGCATGGCCCGGTCCAGGGCCGTCAGGGCTTGCTCGTATTCCTGCAGACAGGCGTACAGCCGGGCCTGGCACACGTAGCAGCGGTCGGCCACGCGCGGCACGCGCTCGGCCGTGTGTTCCAGCTCCTCGGCCAGCTTGCGCAGGCGCGGCCGGTCGGCCTCGGTGGCGGTGGCGATCAGGTTCTCGACGTCGGAAAAAAAGGTGTCGGTGGGCAGCATGGCGGGCGCTTTCAGCGGCCGAGGGCGCGCGTAACCGCCTGGATATCGTCCAGCACCCAGGTGGGCGGGGC
>JAEURL010000279.1 GCA_016789165.1 Anaerolineales bacterium
GCCTGGCCCTGATGGCGGAGCCCGCCGAAGCGGAGTTGGTCGTCCTCGCCCGCGATGTCACGGAGGCCCGCCGCGCCTCGGAGGAGCGCTTCCAACAGGCGGCTGAGCTGGCCGTGGACTACGCCTACGCGCTGCGCCTGACCCCGGCCGGCGGGTATGAGCTCGAGTGGGAAGCCGGCCAGCTGGCGGCCGTGCCGAGTTACAGCTTCCGCGCTACCAAAAGCCTGGCAGCCTGGCAGGCGCTGGTTTATCCGGACGATTGGCCGGCCATGCTGGCCCAGCAGCAGCGGCTGCTGGCGGGCGAAACCGTAGACTTCGTCGTGCGGGTCGGCGGGCCGGACGGCCGGCTCCACTGGCTGCAGCACTACAGCCGGCCGCGTTATGCTGACGGGCAGGTGGCCGGCTATGTCGGCGTAGTGCGCGACGTGACCGCCCGATACACAGCCGAGGCGGCCCTTCGGGCCAGCGAAGAGCGCTACCGCCTGATCTCGGAATTATCCACCGATTACGCTTTCGCCAACCGGATCGAGCCGGACGGCCGGGTGGCCCGCGAGTGGATCACCGACGCTTTCACGCGCATCACGGGCTATGGGCCGGAAGAGATCGTGTCCTTGAACGATTGGCAGGCGATCGTGCACGCCCAGGATTGGCCCCTGGTCGTGAAGGCGTTTAGTGAGGCCGCCCAGGGCGGCACCACCACCGCTGACTATCGGATCAAGACCGCGGCCGGCGAGGAGCGCTGGCTGCGCGTCCGGGCGCGCGGTTTCCCGGAGGCCAGGCGCACCGTTGGAGCGGTGAGCGACGTCACCGACCAGAAGCGGGCCGAGCAGGCGCTGCGCGCCCAGGCCCGGCGGCTGGCGATCCTGCACGACCTGAGCCGCAGCATCCTGGCGGCGCGCGCGCCGGCCGAGATCGCCCGCTCCGCGCTGCTGCACCTCAATGCGCTGGTGCCGGTGGCTGGCTGGGCTTTGTGGGTGCGCGGCCCAGAGGGGCGCCCCACCGTCCTTTTGGCCGGGCTGGGGCAGCCGCTGGCGGCACCGCCAGCCGACCTGGATCTGGCGCAACTCGGCGGCGCGGCCGCGTTCGGGCCCTGGCCGGCCTATTCCAGCGAGGCGCCGCTGTTCGCTTTGCGCGTGCCGCTGCGGGCGGCCGGCCAGAACATCGGCCTGCTGGTGGCCGCCGATTTGGCCGCCGAGCCCTTCACGGCCAGCGACCTGGAGCTGGCCGAGGAGGTGGCGGACGAGGTGGCGATCGCCGTCCACCAGCGGCGTCTACAGGAGGCCGAGAACCAGCGCCGGCTGGAACTCGAAGCGCTGGCCGTGGTCTCGGCGGCGTTGCGCCAGGCCACTTCCATCGGCGGCGTGCAACAGAGCCTCACCGAGCAATTGGTGGCGGTTGTGCGGGCCCAGGGCGGGGCGCTCTTGCTGCAAGAAGAAGGCTGGGTGCTGGCGGCCGCCGCCGGCCAGGTGGCTCTGCCCGTCGGGGCCCGGTTGGCCGTGGACTGGGCGACGCGCCTGTCCCAACGGGTGCGGGAGGACACGGCCGCGGCGGCCTGGAGCGAGGCCGGGCCAGATCTGGCCGCCTTGTTCACGGCCATCCTGCCGGGCCTGCCGGCGGGCGGCCTGCTCCAACTGCGCGGGGCAGACCGGCTGCCGGCGGTCATCCTATTGGGCTGGTCCGCCCCGCGCTTGGCCGCGCCCTCGGAGACGCAGCTGCTGACCGCCATCGCCGAAATCGGCAGCAATGCCCTGCAACGCTCCAACCTGCTGGACACCCTCGAGCGCCGGGTGGCCGAACGGACCCGGGAGCTGACCAGCTTGTACGAAGTGGCCGCCGTGGCCAACCAGGCCGCGCCAGCTGGCGCCCGGCTGGCGCAGGCCTTAGCGCTGACCCTCGAGGCGGTCGGCGCCGAGGCCGGCGCCGTTTACGAGGCCGAGGCGGATGTTCAGAGCCTGCGGCTCCTGGCGCACCAAGGCCCGGTCCCGGCCATGCTCGATCATCTCGGCCGGGTGGCGGTTGAGACCAGCCTGACCGGCCGGGTGCTGCGGACGGGCGAGCCCGTCATCGTCAATGACCTGATCGCCAACCAACCGGTGCCACCCGGTCTGGAAGCCTGGGCCGGCCTCAACTGGCGCTACATCGGGCTGCCGCTGCGCAGCCGGGGCCAGGTGCTCGGCGTGCTGGGCGTGGTCGGCCGCAGCGAAGCCCATCTGAGCGCCGAGTCGATGTCCTTGCTGAGCACCATCGCCGACCAATTGGGCACGCTGCTGGAGGCCGAGCGCCTGCGCCGGCAGGCGGAGCGGGCGGCCGTGGCCGAGGAGCGCCAGCGGCTGGCGCGCGATCTGCACGATTCGGTGACCCAGTCGATGTACAGCGCGCTGCTCTTCGTGGCGGCGGCGCAGGAGCAGCTGGATCAGGCGGCGCCGGAGCGGGCGCGCCTCTTCCTGGGGCGGATCGACGCCATCCTGGGGCAGGCCCTGCGCGAGATGCGTCTGCTGATCTATGAGCTGCGGCCGGCGGCGCTGGAGGCGCTGGGCCTGGCGCGCGCCTTGCAGCACCGCCTGGATGCGGTGGAGGGCCACGCCAACGTCAAAGCCCAATTGCAGGTGGACGGGGATTGCCGGCTGCCGCCGGCTGAAGAGGAAACCCTCTACGCCGTGGCGCAGGAGGCCCTGAACAACGCCCTGAAACACGCCGGCGCGCGCGCGGTGCGCGTGAGTCTGCGCGGCGCGCCGGAGCGCGTGACGCTGATGGTGGAGGACGACGGCCGGGGGTTTGACCTGGCCACGGCCGGCGCGCGC
>JAEURL010000291.1 GCA_016789165.1 Anaerolineales bacterium
CTGGCTACGCGCCGGCTCGTCTGAGCCGACCGCTGCCCGCGCAGTGCCCCTTGATCGGGAAAGCGACCTATGACAAAGCTCTTGATAGTGGACGACGAACGTGATCTGGCCAACTACCTGGCCGAGGAATTGGCGGGCTCCGGCTACGCCACTGACGTGGCTGGCGACGGCGTGGAGGCCGTGCTGCGCGTGCTGGACGGCGGCTGGGACGGGTTGCTGATGGACATCCGCATGCCCCGGCTGGACGGCATCAACGCCCTCCGCATCATCCGGCGCATAGCGCCGCGCCTGCCGGTGGTGATGTTCACGGGCCAGGCCGGCCAGGGCGATATGCTCGAGACGATGCGCCTGGGCGCGTTCACGTGTTTGGCCAAGCCGCTGGCCATGGACAAACTTGAAGCCGTCTTGCGCCAGGCTCTGGCCCGCGCCTGATCTCGGCGGGCGCTCGGCTTTCAACGCAGTAAGGACAGATTTCCCATGCAATGGACGATTCGTCTCAAAATCTTGGCCGGCTTTGGGGTGGTGTTGGCCTTATTGGTCGTGCAATTCATCGTCACCTGGGTGATGGCCACCGACAGCGTCGCCGCGATCACGGTCGCGCGGGATCAAGGTTACGCCGGCGCCATGCTGGTGGAGCGCATCAAGTATGACGTCAGCCAGACCTGGCAGTGGCTGTCCGACGTCAGCGCCACGCGTTCTCCCGACGGGTACGCCGAGGCCGAGCGTTATGCTCAGGATGTGCACGCCAGCCTGGAAGCCCTGGTCGCGCTGCACTCTGATGATGCGGCCGCGCTCAATCGCCTGGGGCCGACCTTTGACCAGTTTTACGAGCAGGGCCAGGTGATGGCCCAGGCGTATGTGGACGGCGGGACCGAGGCCGGCAATGTGGCGATGACCGCCTTTGACGGCTACGGCGAGCAAATGACGGCTGAACTGGAGGCGGTCGTGACCAAAATCGAGGCCGACGCCGACCAGGATTTGCAGTCGGCTATCGACCGCGCCACCCAGATCCGGACGCTGACCGGCTTGATCACCTTGGTGGTGATCGCCGGGGCGGTGGTCGTGGCGGTCTTTATCGCCAACCAGCTGTCCCGGCCGCTGCAGGCGCTGCGCGCCGCCGCGGATGGCATTGCCGGCGGCGATCTCGAGCAGCGGCTGACGATCCGCTCGCGCGACGAGATTGGCCAGATGGCCGCCGCGTTCCAGCGCATGATGACCTACTTGCAGGGCATGGCGGAGGCCGCCACCCGGATCGCGGCCGGCGACCTGTCGCAGGACGTCACGCCGCTCTCGGCCCGCGACCGGCTAGGGGTCTCCTTTGCCGAAATGACGGCCAATCTGCGGCAGCTGCTCAGCCAGGTGAGCCGCGATGCGGCCGCCGTGGGCAGCGCCTCCGACCACCTAGCCGCGGCCTCCAGCCAGGCCGGCCAGGCCACCCAGCAAGTGACCGTGACCATGCAGCAGGTGGCGCGGGGCGCCTCGCAGCAATCGGAAGGCGTTACCACGACGGCGGCCTCCATGGAACAGATGCGCCGCGCCATCGACGGCGTGGCCCGCGGCGCCCAGGAACAGGCCCGCGCGGTGTCTGAGACCACGATCGCCATGAACCAGCTGGCCGAGGCCGTGGCCAGCATCGGGCGCGGCGCCCGGACCCAGACCGACGGCCTGGAGCGCGCCGCTGGCGCCCAGGCGACCCTGGCGCGCAGCCTGGTGACCGTGAACCAGGCCGCGCGCAGTATGGCCGCCGGGGTGCAGGGCTCCGCCCGCTCGGCCGCGCACGGCGCCCAGCTGTCCGAGGACAGCACGGCCGGCATGGGCCGGGTGCGCCAGGCCACCGAGCAACTGGCGGCGCGGGTGCGCGATCTGGGCAAGCGCACCGGGCAGATTGGGGCCATCGTCGAGACCATCGAAGATATTGCCGCGCAGACCAACCTGTTGGCCCTGAACGCCGCCATCGAGGCGGCGCGGGCCGGCCAGCACGGCAAGGGCTTCGCGGTGGTGGCGGATGAGGTCCGCAAGCTGGCGGAGCGTTCAGCCCAGGCTACCAAAGAGATCGCGACCATGATCGGCATGGTGCAGACCGGGGCCGGCGAGGTGGTGGAAGCCATGCAGGCGGCCGGCGCCGATGTGGGCGCGGCGGCCGGGGCCACCGAGGCGGCCGGCAGCGCCTTCCAGTCGATTGCCGGCGAGGTCAAGCAGCTGCTCGGCCAGGTCCAGGCGATTGAATCCGTGATGGCCGAAATGGACAGCGCCAGCCGGGACCTGGAGGCCGCCGTGGCGGCCGCGGGCGCTACGGCCCGGGAGAATCAGGCCGCCGCCCAGGCAATTGCCGGGCTCAACGACCGCGTGGTCACCAGCCTGGACAGCGTCAGCGCGGTGGTGGAAGAGAACACGGCTGCCACCGAGCAAATGGCGGCCGGCGCCTCGGAGATCACCCACTCGGTCGAGAACATCGCCAGCATCAGCGAAGAGAACAGCGCCGCGACCGAACAGGTCAGCGCGGCCACGGAGCAGATGAGCGCGCAGGTGGCCGAGGTGGGCCAGTCCGCGCAGGCCCTGGCCGAGCTGGCCCAGGCCTTGCAGGCGGCCGTCGGGCAATTCCGCCTGGCCGCCGGCAGCGAGCCTGAGATCCAAGCCGTTCCCGCGGCGGTGGTGGCCAAACCGGCCGCGGCGGTGCTCGCCGGCCCGGCGCGGCCCGCCAACGGGCACGGTGCCGTCAACGGGCATAACGCGGCTAACGGCCACCGCGCCCAACCTCGCCCCGTGAATGGGCGGAGCCATGGCCCGGCCGGTCAGCGGGAGCGGGCCGGCGCCAACGCCACCCTCACCAACGCCGCCGCCGGCCGGGTCTTTGAATGGAGCGAGGCGTTGGCCACCGGCGACGCCAAGGTCGATCAACAGCACCAGGAGCTGTTCCGGCAGATCAATGCCCTGCTGCAGGCCATGGCCCAGGGCCGCGGCCGGGCCGAGGTCGAGCCAATCCTGGACTTCCTGAGCGCCTACGTCGATCAGCACTTCACCTGGGAAGAAAGCTGCATGGAGAAGCACCGCTGCCCGATGGCGGCCGTGAATCAGCAGGCCCACGGGCGCTTCGTGACTAAGTTCCAGGCGCTGCGCGACCGCTTCAATCGGGAAGGCCCCAGCGCCGACTTGCTGCTGGCCGTGAAAGAAGAGCTGGGGGACTGGCTGGTCAATCACATCCGCAAAATCGACACCAGCCTGAAGCCGTGTGTCAGCCAGCACCAACAGTCTCGGAAATAGTCCGTTGTTGCAAGGATTGGAGAGAGCTATGGAATTCATGTTGAGCCAGCGCTACCGCCTGACCGAAGCCAACCTGGCCTGGCGCAAGAGTTTTGTCCAGCTGACCCCGGCCGAGGCCCGCCTCCTGCGGCAGCTGGCCGGCTGGGCGCAGCGGGTGGCCGCGCCGCTGGCCCGCGAGTTTTATGACTTAGAGTTCAGCCAGGCGCCGGCGCGCGCCTTCTTCGAGGCCTACGCCGGCCAGAAAGGGATGACGCTGGAGCAGCTGCGCCCGCGCCTGGAGAAGACCCAGGCCCGCTACTTCCGGGAGATCTTCGAGGAGGCGGCCGGCGAGGGCGGCTTTGGCGTGGCGTATTTTGAGCGGCGCCTGCAGATCGGCCGGCTCCACAACGTCATCAACCTGCCGCTGAAATGGTACCTGGGCAGCTATGCTCTGTATCAGCGCCTGGTGCGCAAGTACCTGCAGCGGAGCTACTTCTTCCGGCCTGGTTTCCGGGCGCGCGCCGAGCAGGCGATCTTCACCGTCTTCAACTACGACATGCAGGCGGTGTGTGACGCCTTCTTCTACGACTATCTGCAGTCCATCGGCCTGGATCTGGCCAGCGTGCATGTGCCGTCGGCGGACGAGGATCTGTCCGAACATTACCCCGCGCTCAAGTCCGCCGTCTACGACGTGGTCGTCGAAACGGTGCGCACCAGCCGCCGGCTGACCGAGGCCAGCCAGGCGCTGGAACTGGCCTCCCGCCAGGCCGGCCACGCCACGTCCGAGATCTCGTCCACAGTCCAGCAGGTGGCGCGCGGCGCCGCTCAGCAGACGGACAGCATCTCGGCGACGGCCAATTCGATGGAGCAGATGCGCCGGGCGATTGCCGGTATTGCCCAGGGAGCGCAGGAGCAGGCCGGCGCGGCCTCGCAAACGTCGTCGGTCATGAGCCAGCTGACCGCGGCGGTGGACAGCATCAGCGCCAGCACGCGCGAGCAGGCCGACGGCATGCGCCGGGCCGGCGAGTCCCGCCGCAGCCTGGATCAGGCCCTGGAGCGCGTCACCACCGCCGTTGAGCAGGTGACGGCGCAGACCGATCAGGCCGCGCGATCCGCCGCCGATGGGGCGGGCCTGGCGGGCCAGACCGTGGCCGGCATCGAACGCGTCCGCTCGACCACCGAGCAGTTGGCCGGCCGGGTGCGGGACCTCGGCAAGCGCACCGGCCAGATCGGGGCGATCGTCGAGACCATCGACGACATCGCCGCCCAGACCAACCTGCTGGCGCTGAATGCCGCCATCGAGGCGGCGCGGGCCGGCGAGCACGGCAAGGGCTTCGCGGTGGTGGCGGACGAGGTCCGCAAGCTGGCCGAGCGCTCGGCCCAGGCCACCAAAGAGATCGGGTCGATGATCCAGATGGTGCAGGGCGGGGCGACGGAGGTGGTGGCGGCCATGCAGCAGGCGGGCACCGAGGTGGCGAACGCCGCCCAACTGGTGGGCCGGGCCGGCGAGGCCTTCGCCGCGATCGCCTCTGGGACCCAGGCCTCCTCGGCGCAGGCCCAGCGGATCCGCGAGGCCACCCAGGCCATGCAGGCCGCCAACTCCCAACTGGAAGGGGTCGTGGCCGCAGCCGGCGAGCTCAGCGAGCGCAATACCGAGGCGGTGGAGGCCATGTCCGCCATGAGCGACAAGGTCGCGGCCAGCCTGGACAGCGTCAGCGCCGTGATCGAGGAAAACACGGCCTCGACCGAGCAGATGGCCGCCAGTTCGGCCGAGGTGGCGCAGGCCATCGAGAACATCGCCAGCGTTTCGGAGGAAAACAGCGCCGCCGCCGAACAGGTGGGCGCCGCGGCTCAGGAGATGAGTGATCAGATGGTCGGCGTCACCTATTCCGCCCAAGGGCTGGCCGAGATGGCGCAGACCCTGCAGGACCTGGTCGCCCGCTTCCAACTGCACGAGGAAGACCTGGCAGCGCCGACTCACAGCGCACCGGCGGCTCCGGTTCAAGCGCCGCCGGCGCCGGTCCGGCTGGCGCCCGTCAACGGGCGCGCCGCTCTTCAGCGCCAGTCTGCCTGACGGCGGCATGATGCTCTTTCTTCGAACAGCGGGGCCGGCCGCCGGGATTGTCCTGGCGGCCGGCTTGGCCTGGGCGGCCTGGACGCCGGCCATCAGCGGCTGGGCCGGCTGGCTGGCGGCCGCCGCCGCCGCACTGGCGCTGGCCGTGGCCGTCGGGCGCCAGCGCCAATCGGCCCGCCAGGTGGCCGGCCTGAACGCCGAGCTGAGCGCGCTGCGGGGCCTGCTGCAGGATTGCCCGCTGCCGGCGGCGCGGCTGTCGGCGCAGGGCGAGGTCCTGGACGCCAACCCGGCCGGCCGAGCGCTGGTGCCGGTGCTCGCGGCGGTCTGCGGGCCGGCCGCCGCCCAGGTGCAGCAATCCGGCCGCCGCGAAGTGCTGGAGGTGGACGTGGCGGGGCGCATCCACACCGCCCTGTTCACCCCGGCGGAGGCCGGCGCCAACGTCTACCTGAGCGACGTCACCGCCAGCCGGCAGATAGTGGCGGACCTGCAGCGCGAGCGCGATTTCGCCCAGCAGGTCATGGCGACGATGGGCCAGGGCCTGGTGATCCTGGACGCCCAGAACCGCTTTGAGTACGTCAACCCGGCCGCCGTCGAGCTGTTGGGCCGGTCAGCCCGGGATTTGGCCGGCCGCACCCTGTTCGACGTCATGCGGCCCGACGACTTCCCCCACCTGTCCGAGGCCTTCAGCCGGCAGCGCGCCGGCCAGCCCTACACCTACGAAGCCGGGCTGCGCCGGCCGGACGGGAGCCTGATC
>JAEURL010000349.1 GCA_016789165.1 Anaerolineales bacterium
CTGTTCCATCGTCAGCGCGCGGATGGCCGGCCCCGTGTACTCGAAGACGTGCCCGGTGCCGCCGCCCACCCCGATCCGGGCGATCAGGGCCAGGATGATGTCCTTGGACGAGACCCCCGGCCCCAGCTGGCCCTCCACCCGCACTTCGAAGGTCTTGGGCTTGCGCTGCAGCAGGCACTGGCTGGCCAGCACCATCTCCACCTCGCTGGTGCCGATGCCGAAGGCCAGCGCCCCGAAGGCGCCGTGGGTGGAGGTGTGGCTGTCGCCGCAGACGATGGTCATCCCCGGCTGGGTAAAGCCCAGCTCCGGGCCGATGACGTGCACGATGCCGCGGTGGGGGCTGTGCAGGCCGTACAGCTGGATGCCGAACTCGGCGCAGTTGTCCTCCAGCGCCTTGATCTGCTTGGCGGCCAGCTCGTCCAGGATCGGCAGGTCCGGGCTGAAGGTGGGGATGCTGTGGTCCATCGTCGCCACCGTCCGGCCCGGCCGGCGCACCGGCAGGCCGCGCGCGCGCAGGCCGGTGAAGGCCTGGGGCGAGGTCACCTCGTGGATCAGGTGCAGATCGATGTACAGGACGGCCGGCGACTCCGGCTCCTGGGTGACGACGTGCGCGTTCCAGATTTTCTCGAAGAGGGTGTGCGGCATTGTCCGGTCTCAGTTCCAGTTGAACAGCAGGGCGCCCAGCCATTTCGGCCAGGCTGGGCGGCGGTCGCGGCGTTCGGGGGCCGGCGGCGGGGTTTCGGCCCGCGGCGCGGCGCCCGTCAGGCCGGAGAGATCCCAGCCGCCGGGCATGGTGCGCGGCTCGCCAAACGGGTCGTGCCAGTCCGGCATCCCATCGCGCGGGTCGGTGTCGGCAGTGTTCATGAGCGTTCCTCCTCGGCCTAGGTGTGGCCGTTGTGCGGCGGACGGGCGCCGGCGACCTCGGCCGCGGCTTCGGCCGGCCCATACTGGCCCGTGGTCACCAGCAGTTTATTGAGCGCGGAGAGATAGGCCTTGGCGCTGGCGACGATGATGTCGGTGTCGGCGCCGTAGCCGCCAAAGGTGCGCACGCGCTCGGTCTCGTTCTGGGCATTCATGGTCGGGGCCACGTCGTGGCTCTGAATGCGCACGGTCACCTCGCCGATGGCGTCGATGCCCTCGGTGACGGCGTGGACCGAGTATTCCAACAGAGTGTTCGGCGCCTGGACCACGGCGTCGATGGCTTTGAAGGAGGCGTCCACCGGCCCGGTGCCGATGGCGGCGAAGACATGCGGCTTGCCGCCGGGGCCGTTCAGGCGGACCGTGGCCGTGGGCAGGCCCATCGTGCCGCAGGCCACCTGCATGCCGTCCAGCGTGAAGTACTCGTGCGGCTGGTAGATCTCGTCGGAGATCAGGGCCTCCAGGTCGGCGTCGGTGATGATCTTTTTCTTGTCGGCCAGCGCCTTGAAGCGCTCAAAAGCCTTGTCCAGGTCGGCGTCGCTCAGGGCGAAGCCCAGCTCCTGCAGGCGCATCTTGAGGGCGTGCCGGCCGGAGTGCTTGCCCAGCACCAGGCGGGTGTGCTGCGCGCCGACGGTCTCGGGGCGCATGATCTCGTAGGTCTGGTGGTGCTTGAGCATCCCGTCCTGGTGGATGCCGGCCTCGTGGGCGAAGGCGTTGGCACCGACGATGGCCTTGTTGGGCGGGACGACCATGCTGGTGTAGTTGCTCACCAGCTTGCTGACCCGCGTGATCTGGGGGGTGTCGATGCCGGTGGTCAGGCTGAAGACCGGCCGGCGGGTGTGCAGGGCCATCACCACTTCTTCCAAAGAGGTGTTGCCGGCCCGCTCGCCGATGCCGTTGATGGTCACCTCCACCTGGCGCGCGCCGCTGCGCACGCCGGCCAGGGTGTTGGCCGTGGCCAGGCCCAGGTCGTCGTGGCAGTGGGTGGAGATCACGACGTTGGCGATGCCGGGCACGTGCTGGGCGATGCCGGCGATCAAGGCGCCGTATTCCTCCGGGGTGGTGTAGCCGACCGTATCGGGGATGTTGAGGGTGGTGGCGCCGGCCTTGATGGCCTGCTCCAGCACCACGTACAGGAACTCCGGGTCGCTGCGGCCGGCGTCTTCCGGGCTGAACTCCACGTCCTCGCACAGGCTGCGGGCATAGGCCACCATCTCGGCCACCCGGTCGATCACCTGCTCCGGGTCCATCTTGAGCTTGAACTTCATGTGGATGGGCGAGGTGGCCAAAAAGGTGTGGATGCGCGGCCGGGCGGCCGGCTTGACGGCCTCCCAGGCCTTGTCGATATCGCTCTTGTTGGCGCGCGCCAGGCCGCAGATGATCGGCCGGCGCGTCGGGCCGGGCGTGCTCTCGGCCCCGAACGGGTTGCCGACCTCGATGGCGATCCGGCGCACGGCCTCCAGGTCGTCGGGCGAGGCGGCCGGGAAGCCGGCCTCGATGATATCCACGCCCAGCCGGGCCAGGGCCCGCGCCACCTCCAGCTTCTCGGCTGAGGTCATTGAGGCGCCCGGCGACTGCTCGCCGTCGCGCAGGGTGGTGTCGAAGATGCGGACGTAATTGTCCATGCGGCCTCCCGTTGCCTGTGCCGGCGGCCCAAACGCGGGCCGCCGGGCATTACCCCTGCTCCTCGGGCTTCACCACCACCGGGTTGAGGAAGGGCATCATGGCGCGCAGCTCGGCGCCGACCTTTTCGATCGGGTGCTCCTGGCCCTTCTTGCGCGTCTCGTTGAACCACGGCCGGCCGGCTTCGTTCTCGGCGATCCACTTCCGGGCGTAGGTGCCGTCGCGGATCTCGTCGAGCATGCGCTGCATCTCGCCGAGCGTCTCCTCATTGATGAGGCGCGGCCCGCCGGTGTAGCTGCCGTGCTCGGCCGTGTCGCTGACCGAGTAGTGCATGTAGTTCAGGCCGCCGCGGTACATCAGGTCCACGATCAGCTTGAGTTCGTGCATGCACTCGAAGTAAGCCACCTCCGGCTGGTAGCCGTTCTTCACCAGCGTCTCGAAAGCGCCCTTGACCAGGGCGCTGACGCCGCCGCACAGCACGGCCTGCTCGCCAAACAGGTCGGTCTCGGTCTCTTCGGCGAAGGTGGTCTCCAGCACGCCGGCGCGCGTCAGGCCCAGCGCCTTGGCGTAGGAGAGCGTCAGCGCCTTGGCCCGGCCGGTGAAGTCCTGGTGGACGGCCACCAGGGCCGGCGTGCCCCCGCCCTCGACAAAGACTTCGCGGACGCGGTGGCCGGGCGCCTTGGGCGCCACCATGGTCACGTCCACATTCTTGGGCGGCGTGATGGTGCCGAAACGGATATTGAAGCCGTGGCCGAACATCAGCATCTTGCCTTCGGTCAGGTGCGGCTCGATGCCGGCCGTATAGATCTTGGCCTGCTTGGTGTCCGGGGCCAGGATCATGACTACGTCGGCCCAGTGCGCCACCTCGTCCACGGTGCCCACCTCCAGGCCGGCCGCCTGGGCCTTGGCCCGGCTCTGGCTTTCCGGCGCCAGGCCGACCTTGACCGCGACGCCGCTGTCCTTGAGGCAGAGCGCGTGGGCGTGGCCCTGTGACCCGTAGCCGATGACGGCCACCTTCTTCGCCTGGATCAGGGCCAGGTCCGCCGATTTGTCGTAGTGGATAGTTGCCATGAATGCTCCCGCAAAATTAATCAGAGAGAGGCGGACCAGGCCGCCTCGGTGTGAACATTGAGCAGTGCGTCGAACACGTCCGAATCGCTG
>JAEURL010000382.1 GCA_016789165.1 Anaerolineales bacterium
ATCACTCATCACCGGCGCCCGCTTTGCCTACGCCCAAAGGAAATCGCGATGCAGATACAGCGCCACCGCTGACATCATGAGCCCGACCAGCAGCAGGATGGGCGGCCGCAAGATCGCTCCGGTTAGCAGGCCGGCTGTCAAGAAAAAGGCGTGAAACCCAAAGGGCACCCACAACACGAGAGGGTCAACTGGGGTGCGCGACAACCGAGGTCGGAGCCATAGGATCAGCCCTGTGGCCACGGCCAACATGATGGCAATCGTCGGAAGGTAAGACGTTGCCGGCACGCCCAGGGTCATCAGGGTGTTCATCGCCGCCAGATTGAGCAGCCCAAAGCCGATCGCCGCGATCGGACCCAGCCAACGGCCAACCCAACTCGCCGGCCGAGCGAAGGTTCGAAGCCCCACCGAGAAGGTCAGCACGACCCAGAACCAGGCCCAGAAGTTGGCGAAAGGCACCCCAAAGTACTGCGCCTTCAGGCCCAGCCCCCAATCCCACATTCCCAAGCGAACGGCAATCGCATCCATGCCCAGGTCAATGTTGAGGGCCAGCAACCCTTCTAACACCGGCCGAGCCCATTCGGGCAGGTTGGTCGTGTCGGCGAACAGGTGGACGCCATAGAGAATGACGCCCCACCCTACCCCGATCATTACTGGCAGATCCCCCGCCATCAGCAGAAAGTGCCCGTACTGATACGCCCGCAGTTGCCGCAGCGTCGCCCACTCCAGCAGCAGCCCGTACAGCACGCCGGCCACGAGCTGCCAGACTACCGCCGGGCCGAGACGCGCCGCATGCCGCAGGCACAGCGCCAACAACGCCAGCAGGCCGAGCTCAAACGCGACGAAGATCAGATCAGGCATTTAACCCTATTCGCACTTGAGGAGCGCCATAGCCGTCGGACAGGAGGTGGGATAGAGATTGCAATCCGGCGGCACGTACGCAACTTGGTCCTGGTCGATCGCCTGTGCCGTAAGTGACCGGAGCAGAGCGGGCATTATTGTCCCAGCTTCAGCGCTGGAACGGAGAAGACACACAAGCATGTGCCGACGCGAACCGTGGATGCCCCCGGCCGTCGTTTCTGTTACGGTTTGAACGGAGGGCGGTCCACGACACACAACTACCTATTCAGATCCTGCCGCCCACAGACCTAATCTTGGAAGCCGACGCGCCCCATCCACCCTGATGCGCACCAGCCTGAAAACTTCCTATTCCAGCGACCCGGCCGCCAGGCGTCCCATGAGGTTGGCGGCCGGCCGGCCGGCCCGGAGTTCTTCCGCCATGAAGCGCATGGCCGGGTCGATATGGCGGAAAAACTCCAAGTAGCCGGCGCACAGGTAATTCAGCCCGGCCTCACCCTCCGGCGTGTGGATGAAGCGCTCCTTGGGGCAGCCGCCGTGGCAGGCGAAGCGCACGTCACACTTGCGGCAGCAGCGGGGAAGGTTGGCGCGTTTCGCGTCTCCGAAGCGCTTTTGCTTGCCGGCGCCGACGATCTGCCGGAGCGGCGTGCGCGTCAGGTTCCCCAGCCGGTAATGCGGCTCCACGTAATGATCGCAGCTGTAAACATCACCCGTGTGCTCGACCACCAGGGCCGCCCCGCAGGTCTCTTCATGCACGCATAGCCCGCCCGGCAGCCCGAGCCACTTGGCCAGCGCCACATCGAAAGCCTGAACGAATACCCGCCCCACATCGCGCCGGGCCCATTCGTCGAAGACGTTGATCAAGAAGCGGCCGAACTGCGCGGCTGTCACAGAGGCGGGCGAAACCAGCGCCCCGTCCTGGCTGGGCGTTACGCGCTCCACAATCGGGATGAACTGGATGAATGGCGCCCCAACTTCGTCACGCAGAAAACGGTAGACTTCCAGCGGGAACTCGACATTGGCGGCGTTGAGGGTTGTCAGGATGTTGAACTCGACCGCGTAGCGCTTGAGCACTTCCACGGCCCGCCAGACGCGGTCAAAGGTGGGCGCGCCGCCCTTGTCCACCCGGAAGGCGTCGTGCAGCGCCCGCGGCCCGTCCAGGCTCAGACCGACCAGGAAATGATTCTCCTGGAGGAACGCGCCCCAGGCGTCGTCCAGCAGGATGCCGTTGGTCTGGAAGGAGTTCGAAACGCGCACGCCCGGCCGGCGGTAGCGCGCCTGCAGCCGCAGCGCCTCGCGGTAGAAGTCCAGCCCCAGCAGGGTGGGCTCGCCGCCCTGCCAGACGAAGATGACTTCGGGCGCCGATTGCGAGGCCAGGTACTCGCGCACGTAGGCCTCGAGCACGTCCGGCGGCATGCGAAAGCGGCTGCCGGGATAGAGGTGTTCCTTCGCCAGGAAAAAGCAGTAGCGGCAGTCCAGGTTGCAGGCCGCGCCGCTGGGCTTGGCTAACAGCTGAAAAGCCGGCGGGGGCCAGGTTGGTGATTTCGGCATGGGTCTCCGCGGATCAATGACCGTTCCACACAGCGCCGTGAGCGCCGCGCTGGTGGCCGGCCGCGCCGTTGGCGGCGCCAGAAACAAGCATCCCGCCGGCTTGGCCGGCACTTCAATTGACAGCGCCGACCGCTCCAGTATACTCACCTCGCACCCGCGGCCAACTCAAACGGAGCGCCTATGTCCGCCACTCCTCGCCCGCTGGACCGCCCGAACATCCTGCTCATCCTGGCTGATGATATGGGGTTCGCCGACCTGGGGGTGATGGGCTCCGAGATCCGCACGCCCAACCTCGACGGCCTGGCGCGGCGCGGCCTGCTGCTCGCCTCCATGTACAACTGTGCGCGCTGCTGCCCCACCCGCGCGGCGCTGCTCACCGGGCTGTACCCCCACAAGGCCGGCGTCGGCCACATGGGCGCAGACCTGGGCACGCCGGCCTATCAGGGTTACCTGCGCCGGGACGCCGCCACGATCGCCGAGCTCCTGCGCCCGGCCGGCTACCGCACGCTGATGTCCGGCAAGTGGCACGTGGGCGGCGAGTACTGGGCGCGCCTGGCCGATACCTGGCGGCCCGGCACCCCTGACCGGCCGACGCCGCGCCAGCGCGGCTTCGATCGCTTCTACGGCATCATCGACGGCGTCACCCATTTTTTCTCGCCGCATTACATCATGGAGGATGACCGCCGGGCGCCGGTGTCCCCGACTGATTTTTATTTCACCGACGCCATCACCGACCGGGCCATTGCCATGATCGAGGCGAGCGCTGCCGATAAGCAGCCGTTCTTCATGTATCTGGCCCACGCCGCCCCGCACTGGCCGCTGCACGCCCCGCCGGAGGATATCGCCCGCTACGCCGGCGCCTACACCCAGGGCTGGGATGCGGTGCGCACCGCCCGCCACGAAGAGATGCTGGCGCGCGGCGTGCTGCAGCACCACTGGCCGATTTCGCCCCGGGACGAGCAGGCGCCCCGCTGGAGCGCGGCGCAGGCGCCGAACTGGGAGGCCAGCCGCATGGCGGTTTATGCCGCCATGGTTGACCGCATGGACCAGGCGATCGGGCGCGTCTTGCAGGCGCTGCAGCGGCTGGGGCAGTTTGACAACACCCTGATCCTGTTCCTCTCCGACAACGGGGGCTGCGCCGAATTCATGGCCGAGGATGGCTGGGCCAAGTTCATGCCCGACATCCACAATGACGGCCGGCGCATCCAGATGGGCAACCGCCCCGACCTGCCCCCCGGCGGCCCGCTGACGTACATGAGCTACGACCTGCCGTGGGCCAACGTTTCCAATGCCCCGTTCCGCCTGTTCAAGCACTGGGTGCATGAAGGCGGCATCTCCACCCCCCTGATCATGCATTGGCCGGCGGGCCTGAAACAATCCGGGGTGGTGCACGCGCCCTGCCATGTGGTCGATATCCTGCCCACGCTGCTGGAGGTGGCCGGCGCCGCTTATCCGGCTGAATTGGACGGCCAGGCCCTGCAGCCGCTGGACGGAGAGAGTCTGGCGCCGCTGCTGGCAGGCCGGCCCTGGGCTCGGCAGCAGCCGATCTTCTGGGAACACGAAGGCAATGCCGCCATCCGCTCCGGCCACTTCAAGCTGGTGCGGAAATTCAACCAGCCGTGGGAACTATATGACATGGACGCTGACCGCACGGAACTCCATGACCTATCCCATGGCAACGGTGCCCTGACCAACGACTTGATCCGGCACTATGAACACTGGGCGCAGTCGATCGGCGTGCTGGATTGGAATGTGCTCCTGCCCCGGCTGCTTTCGATTTGGCAAATGGAAGACGCGCACGGGTGATCAAGTCCCTCTTTGCCGGGGATACTTCGGGCGTGGCTAATGCTACAACGGGGCCTCGTGTGAGTACGAGACTTCGGCTTGCTTGCCTTTCGCTGCTGGCGGGTGCCGTGCTTGTCATGCCGCGCCACTGTGCCCTTGCGGTGCGGGCAGCCGGCAGCATGAGTGCGGCATTGCCGGTAAGGCAGAATGGCTAACACGTCGGACTGGGGATCCAGTTCGTTTTCGAGTGCTCGCGCGATCGACCGTCGTGCCTGTGCCGTGGTCAACGCCGGGTTCTCTGCTTTCCTCAAAGGCCGTTTCCACGGGCCAGCGGGCCATGCCCACAGCGGCGGCTGGTAATTCCCGGGCGGCTTGAAGGACCCGCCCTGACCTCAGCATCCTCACTCGCTCTGAGAGGATGCCATGCCCGCTCTCCACCTTGAACCCTGGCTGACTCGGAGATTGGCCCTGGTCTTCCTGGTTGAACTGGCCCGGTTAAGCCACTTGCCAGGCCGGCGCCCCACCCCGCCCGCACCCAAGCACCCCTCCCACGGCGGGAGGCAGGATCCGGTGCATGGCCCCTCTGCAGATCCGTAGATCCCGGAAACCGAGGCGGTTTCGAGGAGGAAGCTAAATCGAAGACGCCGTATCTGGCATACGGCTTGGCGAAACGGCCGACACGCGTGGGTGTTGGCTCAAATCATCGCCAAAGGCCAGTTATCAAAGTGTGCCCGATCCCCCGCCGCCAGCCGCC
>JAEURL010000417.1 GCA_016789165.1 Anaerolineales bacterium
GACGGGTGCGGCAGGTGCGGCGTCGGCCCCACGTAGGCGCGCAGGGCCACGGTCTGCGCCAGGGCCAGCGCAGCGTCCCAGTCCTTGTCGCCGGTTTCGATCTCGGGCTGGCCGGCATTCACCAGTTCGATCCGGGCGAACTCCCCCTCCCATTCGCGGGCGAAGATCGCGCGCACCTGGTCCAGCGCGTCGGCGGCCACCTCCCGCTCACTGGGGATCGGGGGCCGCGCCGCCTGCGCCCAGCGCACAAACACGGGCTGGTCCGGGGGCAGCTCCAGCTGGCGCGTCAGTTCGGCGAAGGGCGCGGCGTCGGCCTGGGCGGCGCCGTCCAGCGCGACCACGATCTCCAGGTTGCCGCTGCGGCCCTCCAGCACGGCCCGCCCCTCCAACTGGCCCGGCCCGAGCGGGCGCGGGTTGTCCAGCGGCTTGAGCGCGCCGGCCAGTGAAAAGCGCACGCTGCGCGGCCGGCCGTCGGGGTCGTGGTTGACGAAGGTGAACTGGCCGGCCACGCTGTGCGAATCAGGCGCCCAGTAATGGGCGGTGACGGCGATGGCCGGCAGCGGCTCGAAGGTGACGCGCAGGTAATTGGGGTAGAAGGCGCGCACCGCCGGCGTGAAGACGAAGTCGGCGGGGTCATGAACCAGCCGGCCGCCCTCGCTGAAGGTGGGGAACAGGCGCATCTCGCGGGCGCGCAGGCCGTAGGTGGTGCGCAAGGCCAGGGCCGGCGGCTCGCCGCCCGCCAGGCTCAGCTCCCAGATCTGATCGTCGGCGTAGTCGGTGGGGCCGAGGCGCACGTCGGCGGCCAGGCGCAGCGCCAGCGGATCATCCTGGGTGAGATACCAATCGCGCATGCCGGTGTGTCCAACGGCCTAGCGTCCGGCCGCGTACCAGATCGAGCCCGGCGTGTCGTAGTTCAGGGCCTCGCCCCACACCACGTGCGCGGTGCCGCGCTCGTCCAAGTCCATCTCGAAGTAATCGCCAAACGGGAAGCTGAAGCCGTCGGCGGCGATGTAGGTGTAGCCGGCCACATATGTGGCCAGATCGGCCTCGGCCGACCAGGTGCGCCCGCCGTCCGTCGAGCTGCGGTAGAAGGTATTCCACAGCGTCCCGGCGCGGGTGTCCATCCAGGCCACGCGCACGTCGCCGGCCGCGCCGGCCGCGAGGGCCGGAAAGGCGTGCTGGCGGCCGGCCGGCGCGGTGGAGACCTCGCTCTTGGGCGACCAGGTCAGCCCGCCGTCCGTCGAGCGGGCGAAGTAGACGCGGTTGGGCCCCTTGTCCACGCTGTTGGCGTTCCACAGCGCGTAGAGGCCGCCGGCCTGGTCGGCGGCCAGCACCATCTGCGCGCCCAGGTAGGCCCAGCCGCAGTGATAGGCCGAGCAATCGGGCGGGGCCTTGGAGACGTCCAACACCTGGGTGGTCCAGGTCTGGCCGCCGTCGGCGGAGCGGCTGACGAACAGGTTGACGTTGCCCTTGGCGCCGCCGTTCTGTTCGTAGCCGGCCCAGGCGAAGAAGAGGCCGGCCGAGGTGATGGTCCCGCCGCCGGACAGCGCCCAGCCAAGCTTGCCGTTCGGGTTAATCTGCGCTTGGGTGAAGGTGAGGCCGCCGTCACGGGAGACAGCCGCCCAGATTTTCTGGGCATGGTTGAAGACCACGGCTACGGCCTGGCCGCGCACCGCCAAGATCGGCTTGTCGGTGCCGGCGTTGGTGTGCTCGGCCGTGACCACGGTCCAGGTGGCGCCGAAGTCGGTGGATTTGGCGACGACGGTGTCGCTCTTGCCGTTCTGCAGCCAGCTGGCAAAGACGGTGCGGCCGTCCTGCGGGTCCACCACGATCTGCGCATCCCATTGGCCGCCGGCGGCGCCCGGCCGGTAGAGGATGGTAGGCGCGCTCCAGCTGGCGCCATGGTCGGCGCTGCGCTGCAGGATCATGGTGGGGCTGGCGCACTCCTCCGGCGGACAGCCCGGCACGCCCAGGTATTGGGGATAGAGCACGTAGACGTGGCCCAGGCGGTCGGCGGCGATGGCCGGCTCCCACTGGTCGCCGGCCGTGAAGCCCAGGCGGACCTGCGGCGAGAAGCCCCCGGCGGCGGGCGGCCGGAGCAGCGGGCCGGCCGGCGGGGCGGCGTTGGCCACGCTGGCCAGAACCGTGCTGCTGCGCCGCAGGCCCTTGGCCTTCACCCGCTCCAGCTGGGCGCCGTCGAGCGTCAGCGCCAGCAGGGCGGCGCAGGCGATGGTCAGGATGAGAGCCGGTCGCCAGGGGCGGGGGGTGGCGGACATGCGGGCCTCCAATCGGTTGTGGGCAGGGGGCAGCGGATGCCGGCCGATTGTAGGTGGAAAGCGCCGGCGCGCCAAATGGGGCGGCTAAGGCTTCGGCTGGAGGGCGGCGGCCGCTTCCACCACGCTGTCGTAGATGGGCAGCACGGTATCCAGCAGGGTCAGCCGCAGGGCCGTGCGCGCCTGGCTCCCGACGGCCGCCAGGTTGAGGCCGCCGCCGGATTGGCGCATGGTCTTCAGGCCCGAGATCAGGGCCGAGAGGCCCGAGGAATCGATGAAGCTGACCTGGCTCATCTCCACCGTCACCCATTGGACGCCGTTGGCGGCATGGTCGTGAAAGGCCTGCTTGAGGGTATTGCAGGTTTCGGCATCCAGGCGGCCTTCCACGGCGACGACGACCTGGCGCTTATCCACCGGCGAGGATGTCAGCTTCATAGGCGGCTCCTGCCGGCGATTATAGCCCAGCCGGCGGATCAGGCAGGCGGCGGCTCATCCGCCAAAAGTTGAACCGGTCGCGGCGCTCGTAGGTCAGCTCATCCATTACCGCCCGCATCAGCGGCAGCCCGTAGCCGCCCTCCGGCAGCTCGGCCCAGCTCGCGTAGCGCGGCGCCCGGTCCGGCAGGCGCGCCGGATCGAAAGGCCCGCCGGTGTCCATGGTCTCCAGGCTCAGGGCCGCGGCGCTGCGGGTGAGGCAGCCGTAGACCTTGCCGCGCGGCTGGCCGGCGTAGGCGTGGCGCATCAGGTTGGTGATGTGCTCCACCACCGCCAGGCCGAACTCGTGGCGCCAGGTCTCCTGGGCCGGGTCCGCGGCGCGCGGCCCCAGCACGTCCGCCACCAGCGGCTCGAGGGTCTTCAACCGCCCGACGTCGACGGGCAGCACAAAACCGCGCTGGGCCAGCGGGGCCGGCGTGTCCGGCCGGCGCTGCAGCACCAGCAGGGTCAGGTCGTCGTTGAGAGGCTGGCCGGCGCGATGGACCTCGGTGGCCTGGCGGATCAGCTCCAGCACCACACCGGCCGTGGCCCCGCGCCCGGCCAGCGCCGCCTCGGCCAGGCCGGCCCAGCCGAAGATCTCGCCGTCCGCGTCCAGGGCCTCGGTCACGCCGTCGCTGTACAGCACCAGGGCGTCGCCCGGCTGGAGGGCCAGGCTGTGCTCGGCGCGGGTGGACTCGCGGAAGATGCCCAGCGGGAGGGCGGTGCTGGGCAGCGCCTCGGCCCGGTCGGCGGCGGCGTGCCAGTACAGCGCGGCCGTGTGGCCGGCGCTGGCGAAGCGTACGCTCATGGCCGGCACATCCACCAGCGCCACCAGCGCCGTGGCGAAGGTCTCCAGCCGGGTCAGGTCCGGCTCCAGGGCCAGGTTGGCGCGGGCCAGGGCTTCGCCGGGCGAGGTGCCGGCCAGCGCCTGGCCGCGCAGCTCGGCGCGAACCAGGGTGGTGAGCATGGCGGCCGGGATGCCCTTGCCGGCCACGTCGCCGGTGAGCACGGCCAGCTGGCCGGGCACCGGCTCCACCACATCGTAGAAGTCCCCGCCCACCTGCGAGGCGGCCACCACCACGCCGGCCAGCGCCAACCCGGGCGGCTGCGGCAGGCCGGCCGGCAGCAGGCTGGCCTGGATCTGGGCCGCGATCTCCAGCTCGTGCTCCAGGCGCAGCCGGGCGGCCAGCTGCGCCTGCAGGGCGAGGTTGTCCAGCACGGTGCCGATCTGCTCGGCCAGGCTGTCGGCCAGCTGGCGGTCGCGGGCCTTGAAGTCGCCGGCCTCGGCCCCGATCATGCCAATGATGGCTTCGCCCGGCGTGGTGAGCGGCACACGCGCGCCCAGAAAGGTCGGGGCGCTGTCATTGATCACCACCACGGCCTCGTGCTCCAGCAGGTCGAAATACGCCTGCACCTTCTCCACGGCCAGCGGCTGCGCGGCGCGGCTCATCAGCTGCAAGCCCTGGCGCACGGCCACAAAGGCGTTCTCGCAGCGAAAGACGCCGCAGGCCAGGCGGCTGAGGCGGGCGGCCAGCTCCTCCGGCGAGGCCTTGAAGGCGTTCACCTTGAGGACCTCGAACAGGAACATCAACTGGTTCCAGGCGGC
>JAEURL010000428.1 GCA_016789165.1 Anaerolineales bacterium
TCGCGCGCCAACCCTTCCGGGTAGCTGAACTGGCCGGCGCCGCTGCCCTGGCTCCCCCACTGGCTCCGATACTGGCCGTCCAGCGTGAATTTCTGGATCCGATGATTGTAAGTATCGACCACGTAGACAAAGCCGGCCGGGTCCACCACGATGCCCTGCGGGTATTTGAACTTTCCAGCCTCGCCCGTATTGGTCAAGCCGCCCCATTGGCGGATGAATTGCCCGGCCGCGCTTAACACCTGGACACGGTGGTTACCGGTATCAGTGATGTATAGGTTGCCGGCCGTATCCAGGGCGATGTCGCCCGGCGAGTCAAACTCCCCCGGCTCACGGCCAAAGCTGGCCAGAACTGAGAAGGTGCGATCGCCGCGCCGCACGTAGACGATGCGGTGCAGGTCGCCGTTGGCGATATAGAGATCGCCGTCCGGGGCCACCGCCAACCCGCGCGGGAAGCGCAGTTGATCGCCGGCGGCGCTCCAACTGCGGTGGAAGACGTAGGCCGCCACCGCGGCGCTGCCAGCGGCCGTTGGGCCGGCCGGAAACAGCGCGGCGCACAGCAGGCCGGCGAGGAGGATCGGGGACCAGATGGAGATGGCGCGCATCAGGACCTCCCTGCTTCAACTGATGGACGAGGCCGCCTAGCTCGCGCGGGCCGGCTTAGGGGCCAGGGGTTGGAATGACGGTCTCCAGCGGCGGGCTGGTTGGCGCTTCAGTCGGCGTTTCGGTCGGCGCCACATCCGTTGGCGGCGTTTCAGTTGGCGGCGCTTCAGTCGGCGGTTCCGGCTGAGGTTCCGCTTCCTGTGGCGGGGCTTCCGTTGGAGCTTCCCCGGTCGGGGTTAACGAAGGGTTCAGCGCGGCCGGCCGGGTCGGCCGGCGGGTGGGCGTAGCGCTGCGGGTGGCCGGCGACGTGCTCGTGGCCGGGGTGGTCACGGTCAAAGTGGCGGCCGGCGCCCCGTGGCCCTGCTCGCGGAGGGCCGGCGTCGAGGAAGCGGTGGCCAAATGAGTTGCCGTCGCGGCTGGCGGCTGCGTGGCGGATGGAGGCGGCGCCGTCCGGCTGGGGCCGGCCACGATCGTCATTGTCGCCGTGACGGTCGGCGTGGCCGTGGCCGTGCCGCCAAACATCTGGCCCAGCCAGGCGCCGAGCGCCAACAGAATTGCAATCCCGGCCAGGCCGCCGCCGCCCACCAGGAGCTGCCCCAGCCAGGGCCGGGCCGGGCGGCCGGCGCCCGTCGTGCCGGCGCCGCTGGCCGGGCCTGTTGCCGGGGCCGCCTGCGTCGGCGCGCCGGTCGCGGGGGCCGGGGGATCCGCGAGCGTGGGGGCCGCCGTCGGGGGCCGCACGGGCTGGGGCGGGGTCAGCGCTGGCGTGGTCGGCGTCAACCGGAAATCCAGCGCCGGCGCGCGGGTCGCGCCCAGCACATCCACCAGCGAGCCCGTCATCTCGGCCGCCGACCCAAACCGTTCGTCGGGTTTCTTGGCCAGGGCCCGCGCCAGCACGGTGTTCATGCCCTCGGGCAAGCCCAGACGACTTAGCTCGCCCAGATCCAGCTGCGGAACGGGCTCGGTGACGTGTTTGAGCAGCAACCGGACCGGGGTATCCGCCTGATACGGGTGGTGGCCGGTGAGCATCTCGTAAACCATCACACCCAGCGAGTACACGTCGCTGCGGCCATCCACGCCGCGGTCGCCCACCGCCTGCTCGGGGCTCATGTACGCCGGCGTGCCAACGACCGACGAGCCGGTGAGCGAGGCCAGGGTGGAGCTCTCAACCATTTTGGCGATGCCAAAATCGGAGAGAAAGGCCTGGCCGCGGGCGTCAAACATCACGTTGCTGGGTTTCAGGTCACGGTGGATGATGCCGTGGCTGTGGGCCTCGTCCAGGGCCTCGGCCAAGCGCAGGACGATGTGGGCCACCGCCGCCGGCGACAGCGGCTGGCCCTTCATCCGCTCCGACAAAGCGCCGCCGGCCATATAGCGCATCACCAGAAACGGCTGGCCCTCCTGCTCGCCATAGTCGTAGACCGGGACGATGTAGGCGTGCTCGAGCGCGGCAATGACCTTGGCTTCACGCCGAAAGCGAGCCAGGAATTGCGGATCGTGGGTAAATTGCGGGGGCAGAACCTTGATGGCGACCTGGCGGTCGATAGACGGATCACGGGCGAGGAAAACTGTTGCCATTCCCCCCCGGCCTAGCTCTCGGATGATCGCGTAGCGGCCGATTGTTGTGCTCCCCATGGCGTTCATTCTAAAGCCAGGCCAGTCGGAGCGCAACAATCTGGGCGCCGCTCAGGGGTAGGCAGCCTGTGGAGCGCCGGCCTCCGCGGCGCGGCGGTGGCCCGCTAGGCGCCCTCCGCATGGCGCTTGGCCAGCACCGTGAAAACGTCGTCCAGGGTCACTTCGGCCGGCTCCAGCCGGGCGCCCGGATAGGGGGCCAGGGCCGCCTCCAGCCCGCCGGTCTCGGAGACGTCGGGGGCCAGGATGGCGTGCAGGTGGTCGCCGAGCAGGCCGGCCTGCCAGACGCCCGGCGTCCGCTCCAGCGCCTCCAGCAGCGGGATCAGCGGCACGCCGTCCGGCGCCAGGACATCCCAGGCGGCGCCGGGCACCACCGTGCGCTTCAGGACGCTGGGCGCGTCCCAGGCCAGCAGCCGGCCCTGGTTCATGATGCCCAGCCGGCCGCAGTGCTCGGCCTCGTCCATGTAGTGGGTGCTGACGAAGACCGTGGTGCCCTGCTCGGCCAAGGTGTAGATGATGTCCCAGAAGGCGCGGCGCGCCTCGGGGTCCACGCCCGAGGTCGGCTCGTCCAGAAAGAGCAGCTGAGGCTGATGCACCAGGGCGATGCCCAGCGCCAGGCGCTGGCGCCAGCCGCCGGCCAATTGGCCGGCCCGCACACCCTCCTGGCCCGTCAGGCCGATCAGGGCCATCAACTCCTTCACGCGCGGCCGGTAGGCGGCCGGCCCCAGGCCGTACACGCCGGCGTAGAAGACCAGGTTCTCGCGCACCGTCAAATCTTCATACAGAGCGAACTTCTGGCTCATGTAGCCGGCCAGCGGCCGGACGCGCTCGGTCTCGCGGGTGGCGTCAAAGCCCAGCACCCGCGCCATACCGGTGGTCGGCTGCAGCAGGCCCAGCAGCATGCGCATGGTCGTGGTCTTGCCGCTGCCGTTCGGGCCCAGGTAACCCACCACCTCGCCGCGCTGGACCGTGAAGCTGACGTGGTCCACGGCGACGAAGTCGCCGAATTTCTTCACCAGGTCGTGCACGGCGATGACGATGTCGGCCATCAGGGGGTGTCCGCCGCCGCGGCCTGCGCGGCCAGCAGCGAGATGAAGACGTCTTCCAGTGACGGCGCGATCGGGCGCAGGCGCTCCATGGCCACGCCGGCCTGGGCCAGCACCTCCGGCAGGCGGGCCAGCGGGCCGGCGGTCTCCCGCACCCGCACGTGAAACCGATCGCCAAAGGTCAGCACATCTTCCACATCCGGGTCGGCGGCCGCCAGCGCCTTGGCCCGGTCCTTGGGATGGGCGGCCAGCTCCAGCACGCGCCCCTGCATGGCCGCGGTCAGTTCGCGCGGCGCGCCCTCCACCAAGATCCGGCCGCGGTACATGAAGCCCACCCGTGTGCAGCGCGCGGCCTCGTCCATGTAGGGCGTGCTGACGATGACGGCCGTGCCCTCGGCCAGCACGCGGATCAGCAGCTGCCAGAAGTCCTGGCGCGTCACCGGGTCCACGCCGCCGGTCGGCTCGTCCAACAGCAGCACCCGCGGCTCATGGATCAGGGCGCAGGCCAAGCCGAGCTTCTGCTTCATACCGCCGGACAGCTTGTCGGCCGGGCGGTCTTCAAAGCCGGCCAAGCCCACGAATTTGAGCAGTTCGGCCGCGCGCCGGGCCAGGGCCGGCCCGCGCACGCCGCGCATCGCGCCGAAGAACTCCAGGTTCTCGGCCACCGTCAGGTCGCCGTACAGGCTGAAGCGCTGCGCCAGGTAGCCGAGGTGCGCCCGCGCCTGCTCGGTCTGCCGGCCGATGACGTAGCCGCCCACCTGGATCTCGCCCCGGTCCGCCCGAAGCGCGCCCACCAGCAGCCGCATGGTGGTGGTCTTGCCGGCGCCGTCCGGCCCCACCAGGCCGTAGGCCTCGCCGGCGCGCACGGTCAGGCTCAGGCCGTCCACGGCGCGGTTGGCGCCGTAGGCGCGGTGCAGGTCACGGGCTTCGATCAAGGTCGTCATAGCGGTTTGCCAGGGCCGCGGCCGCCCGCGCGGCTGGGCGGCGCCTCACTCCCCGAAGGCCACATCCGCGGGCATGCCGGGCTTAAGCTGGCCGTCCTGGTTGGCCACGTTCAGGCGCACGGCGAAGACCGTGGTGCGCCGGCCGTCGGCGGTCTGCACGTTGCGGGGCGTGAACTCAGCCTGGTCGGCGATGTGCGCCACCGTGGCCGCAAAGGTCTGGCCTGGGAAGGAGTCCACCGATACCTGGGCCGTCTGCCCGAGCCGGATTTGGCCGTAGCGGTCCTCGGGGACGTAAACGGTCAGGGTCAGGTGCGCCAGATCGCCCAGGGTGAGCAGGGTGGCGCCCGGCGCCGCGAACTCGCCCGGCTCCACCGCGCGGGCCAACACCACGCCATCGGCCGGCGCCGCGATCGTGGTCTTCTGCAGCTGCGTCTCGATGACGTTCACGGCCGCCTGGGCGGCGGCCACCTGGGCCTCAGCCGCCTTGATCTGCGCCTCCAGCACCGCCACCTGGGCCACGGCCGCGTCACGCTGGGCCTTGACGGCGTCCACCTGGGCCTGGGCGGCGTCCAGTTGCTCGGACGTGGCGCCGGCCTGGAGCAATGCCAGCTGCGCCTTGGCGGCATCGCGCTGATACACGGCCACACCGACCGCGCTGTTGAGCTGGTTCAGGCGCTGCTGGCTCAGGCCGGCGTTCAGTTGATCCAGCGCGGCCAGCGCCGCCTGCTTGGCCTGCTCGGCGGCCTGCCATTGCAGCCAGAGCTGCTCGCGCGTGGAGCCCTGCACGGCCTCGGGCAGCCGGTCGTAGGCATATTGGGCCTGCTGGCGCTGGGCCTCGGCCTGCGCCACGCGGGCCTCGGCCGCCGCGACCTGGTCCGCGGTGGCGCCCTTCTGGGCATCGTCGCGCGCAAAGGCCGCCTGGCCCACCGCCGAATTGAGGGCTTTGACCTGGGCCTCGGCCGCCGCGATCTGCTCGGGGCGCGCGCCCTCCTGCAGCTGGGTGAACTGGGCTTCGGCGGCCGCCACCGCCGCCTCGACCGCCGCCACGCCGGCCTGCGCCGGCTGGAGGCCGGTCTTGGCTGTGTTCAGCGCGGCCTGGGCCACGGCC
>JAEURL010000433.1 GCA_016789165.1 Anaerolineales bacterium
GTCGACGGCGCGCCGCTGGCCGTGGACGGCTGGCTCGGCAGCCAGAACCACAACTGGGGCAGCCAGCACACCGACGAATACGCCTGGGGCCAGGTGGCCGGCTTCGACGACGCGCCGGAGGCCTTCCTGGAAATCATCACCGCCCGGACGCGGATCGGCCCCTGGTTCACGCCCTGGCTGACCCTGTTGGTGCTGCGGCTGGGGGACGAGGAAGTGGCGCTCAACGGGCTGCTGCAGTCCGCCCGGGCGGCCGGCCGTTTCCGGTTCTTCGTGTGGGATTTCGCGTCGGCGGCCAGCGGCGTGCGGATCAGCGGCCGGATCGAGGCGCCGGCCGCGGCCTTTGTGGGCCTGCGCTACGCCAACCCGCCCGGCGGACACAAGACGTGCCTGAACACCAAGCTGGCCGCCTGCGCCCTCACCCTCGAACGGCGCGGCGCGCCCCCGCTGCGGCTCACCACCCGGCACCGGGCCGCCTTCGAGATCCTCACCGACCACGCCGACCACGGTGTGGCCATCGCGGCTTGAGGCCTCCGCCGCGCTAACGCCCGATGATGGGCAGGTAGTAGGCGAAGGCCGGCGCCGGCTCGGCGCAGGTGGTGTTGGTGTAAACCTTGATGGACGAGATCTGGTTGTCCACCGGCGTCAACACGTCAAAGCGGTCGTTGGTCAGGTCCGGGTCGTCCAGGGTGTAGCACAGGCTCGGCCCGCCCAGGTTGGCGTCGCGATAGACGCGCGCCGACCAGCCGGCCTGGAGCTTGAGCGACGAGACCTGCTCATCCCAGGCGGCCGCGCAGCTGCTGACGTTCAGCCAGCCGGCCTGCCCCACAAAACAGACGTCCGGGCCGGCGTAATCCGGCTCCAGATAGAGCTCCAACGGATTGGCGGCCGGCTGCGGGTTGTAGCGCAGGTCGGCCACCACGCCGTCCAGCACGCTGCTGTCGATGTTGAGCGTGGTGGCGCCCCAGGTCTCGTTGTGGCCGCCGGCGTACTGGCGCAGGCGCTGTGAGCTGACCCACAGGGTGTTGTCCAGGCAGGGCAGATTCCACACCGAGGCGTTGCTGCGATACTGGTAGGGCAGCAGCCAGTAGGCGGCCCAGATGACATCCGGCACCTGGCTGGCTCCGACGAAGTCGCTCATGGCCGAAGTGCAGGTGGCGCCGTAGACGCCGGCCAAGTGGCCGCGCGCCCGCAGCTGGCCGGACCAGCCGCCGATGAAGGCCCGCGCGGCCTCGCGGCAGGCCGTGTTCCTGACGTCGTACGCCTCCAGATCGTAATAAACCACGCTGCCGCTCTTGTCCGCAAAGGTCAGGCCCAGCGCCGCCGCGCGCTCGACGGCGGCATTCGCTTCCGCCGCGCCTTCCGCCGCGGCCGCCACCGGGTCCAGGCTCATGCGTTTGGCAAAGCCGGAACAAGCCGCCTGCGGACCGACCCAGGTGGGGATGAAGCGCCAGCCCTGCACGGCCAGGGCCGCGATGTAAGCGGCGGTCAGGGTGCCGCAGTTGCCGCGCGCCGCCCCGCCGATGTACAGGTTCCAGACGCGGTACGGGCTGTTCTTGTACCAATCGGCCATCTGCTCCAGACTGGGCAGGGTGCAGGCGTCAAAGCCCTGGCCCGTGACGGCCCGCGTCCGCCCTCCAAAGTTGAGGGCCACGTCCGGCTTCAGCGCGGTGGTGCCGGCGACGGGCTCGGCCGGCGCCGCCGCCGGGACGCCCTCCACCGGCAGGCGCAGCGGCGCCCAGGTGCGGCCGCCGTCCAGAGTGCGCAGCAGGGTTTCGGCGACCGTGCAGCGCGGTTCGCTGCCGGGGCCGGCGTCCACGCAGCGGCCGGCGGCGGCTTTCGCCCAGCCGGCCTGCGGTGTGACCAGGCTCACCTCGGCATAGCCCAGCCGGGCCGCCGCCGCCTCCAGGGCGGTCTCCATCGGCGGGCCGGCGGACTGCCAGGTCCGGCCGCCGTCCTCGGTCACATAGCGCTCATCGCCGGCGGCGCCGCCGGCCACCCAGCCGCGCCCTCCGCTGACGAAGTGCACCGGCTCGCCGATGGGCAGCTCCAGCCGGGTCCAGGTCAGGCCGCCGTCCTCAGTGCGGAAGAGGCTGCCCAGGCTGAAATTCCGGCTGGTGGCGCGCTTCACCACCAGCCAGCCGGTGCGCTCATCCAGACGCTGGAGATGGAGCGCTTCGGCCAGCCCGGCCGGGTCACCGGGCGCGAAGAGGGCCAGCGGCCGGCGCTCCCAGGTGCGGCCGCCGTCCTCGGTCCGCGCCAGGCTGTAGGCCAGCTCGCCGGCCTCGGCCGGCTCGGTCAGCGCCAGCCAGCCCTGGTCCGCGTTCAGGAAGGCGGCGGCGCGGGGGACGGCCGGCCCCAGGTCCGGCGGCGTGATCTCGGCCCAGGTCGCGCCCGCGTCCAGGGTCCAATACAGGCGCTGGCCTTGCAGCAGCCAGCCGGCCTCGGCCGAGACAGGCCCGAAGGCGGCAATGGCCGGCGCGGGCGGATCAGCCGAGGCGGGCCGGCCGGCACGAACGGGCGCCGGGGCCGGCCCGGCCAGCAGGGCCAGCGCGGAGGCCAGGGACACAATCAGTCGTAAGCGCGCAAAAGTCGGAGTCATCACAGGGTCATTGTGCCGCAAGTGGCGCTCTCCCGGCAGGGCGGCCGGGCGGGCGCAGGTTAGGACCGTGGGGCGGCCCCGCCCGCCGCCCGAGGCTGCGTCTTCAGACGTTCGCGGGGCGGATTTGGTTGCGTGCGCTTGGTCTATAATCGCCCTCGCTCCGCCCGCCCACCAGCGACGCCGCGAGGACCTTATGCCCACTGCCCTGCGCCCCCTCCCCGTCTACGCCGGCAACTCTTTGCTCACGGGCGCGGCGCGCGAATACGCGGCCGACCCGATCGCGCTGCTGCGCAAGCTGCTGGCGCGCTACCCGGACGTGGTGCAGGTCAACCTCGGCCGGCGGCAGCTCGTCATCTGCCACAACGCCGACTTCATCCAGCACATGCTGGTGACCGGGCAGAAGAACTATGTGCACCCGCGCGCCTTCATGCGCGTCTACCACACCGCGCGCGGGGTGAGCCTGTTCACCAGCGAGGGCGAGTATTGGCGCCGCCAGCGCCGGCTGTTGCAGCCGGCCTTCCACCGCGAGCAGGTGGCGCGCATGGACACGATTTTCACCGAAGAGGTGGGCCGCACGCTCGAGCGCTGGGCGGCGCGCTCCGGGCCGTTCGACGCGCAGGCCGACCTCAAGCTGATCACGCTTAACACCGTCGGGCGGGCGCTGTTCGGCAAGCGCCTGGACGACGGCGAGGGCCGCGTCTTTCGCCAGGCGCTGGACGACCTGGTGACCTGGGCCACCCGGCGGCTGACCGCGCTGGCCCCGCTGCCGCCGGCGATCCCCACGCCGGCCAACCGCCGGTTCCAGCGCGCCCGGGCCTTGGTGCACGGCACCCTGACCGCCCTGATCCAGGAGCGCCGCGCCCAGCCCCCGGACGCCCACCACGATCTGCTGCAATCCTTGATCAACGCGCGGGACGAGGACACCGGCCAGGGGATGACCGATCAGCAGATCATCAGCGAGGCCATCGGCCTGTTCTTTGCCGGCCACGAGACCACGGCCGATACCCTGGCCTGGACCCTCTACCTGCTGGGCCGGCACCCGGACCTCCAGGCGCGCGTGCAGGCCG
>JAEURL010000475.1 GCA_016789165.1 Anaerolineales bacterium
CCCGGTGGCCGAGGCCGCCAAGGGCGAGCGCCTGCTGATCGGCGTGTGCGAGGACAAGAATTACCGGACGATTGTGGCCGCGGCCATGGCCAACGGCCACCTGGTCAGCTCCAAGACGCCCATGGACGTCAACCTGGCCAAGCAGCTGATCATCCTGATTCATGACATGGGCATGCCGCTGGACCGCATCCTGATGGACCCGACCACCGGCGCGCTCGGCTATGGCATCGAGTACGGTTACTCGGTGATGGAACGCCTGCGCCTGGCGGCCCTGCAGGGCGACAGCATGACCCAGCAGCCCATGATCGTCACGCCGGGCGAGGAAGCCTGGAAGGCCAAGGAGGCCAAGGTGGGCGAGGGCGTGCCGGCCGCCTGGGGCGATTGGGGCCGGCGGGCCGTGAATTGGGAAACCCTGACCGCCAGCGCCCTGCTCCAATCCGGGGCCGACCTCGTCGTCCTGCGCCACCCGGAATCGCTGGCCAGGCTCAAGACCCAGCTCGCGGGCCTGATGCAGGCCTGACCCAGGAGGTGCGCCATGCCCATGACCGGACTCGAAATCTACAAACTGCTGCCGCAGACGAACTGCAAGGAATGCGGGCTGCCCACCTGCCTGGCCTTTGCCATGAAGCTGGCCTCCAAAGGGGCCGAGCTGAAGCAGTGCCCGTATGTCAGCGAGGCCTCCAAGGCCAAGCTGGAGGCCGCCTCCGCCCCGCCCATCCGCTTGGTGACCGTGGCCGGCGACGGCCACAAGGCGACGGCCGGCAATGAGACTGTGCTTTTCCGGCACGAGAAGACCTTCTACCACAAGCCGGGCCTGTTCATCCGCGTCAAAGACACGGACGCCGCGCTGGCGGACAAGGTCAAAGAGGCCGACGCCTACGTCGTGGACTACGTCGGCATCAAACTGAGCGTAGACGGCTTTGCGCTGGAGGCCGCCTCCGGCGACGCGGCGGCTTTCGCGGCCGCGGTGAGCGCCGCGCGCGCCGCCAGCCAGAGGCCGTTCATCCTGATCGCCTCCGACCCGGCGGTCATGGAAGCCGGCCTGAAGGCGGCCGGCGGCCAGCCGTTGCTCTACGCCGCGGACGAAGGCAACTGGCCGAAGCTGGCCGAATTGGCCAAGGCCGCCAAGGCGCCGCTGGCCGTCAGGGCCGCCGGCCTGGACAAGCTGGCCGAGCTGACCGAGAACCTGAAGAAAGCCGGCCTGGAAGACCTGGTGCTTGACCCCGGCGCGCGCGGCTACGGCGAGTCGCTGGCCGCGCTCACCCAGATCCGGCGCCTGGCGCTGAAGAAGAACTTCCGGCCGCTGGGCTTCCCGGTCATCACCTTCCCCGGCGAGGCCGCGGGCGCCGATGCTGCGGTGCTGGCCGGCCAGCACATCGCCAAGTACGCGGGCTTCGTCGTGCTGGAGGCTTTTGACCCGGCCGTGGTCTACCCGCTGCTGACCCTGCGCCAGAACATCTACACCGACCCGCAGAAGCCCATCCAGGTGCAGCCGGGCGTGTACGAGATCAACAGCCCGGACGCCAACGCGCCCGTGATGGTGACCACCAATTTCTCCATCACCTACTTCGCGGTCAACAACGAAGTGGAGGGCTCGGGCTGGCCGGCCTGGCTGGTGGTGGCCGACGCCGAAGGGATGAGCGTGCTCACCGCCTGGGCGGCCGGCAAGTTCGACGCCGACCGGATTGCCAAGGCCGTCAAGGGCGCCAACCTGGAGGGCAAGCTCGGCCACAAGCGCATCATCATCCCCGGCCAGGTGGCTGTGCTTTCCGGCGAACTGGAGGAAAGCCTGGCCGGCTGGCAGATCATGGTTGGTCCGAAAGAGGCCGTGGACATCCCGGCTTACTTGAAGACCATGTGGCAGAAAGTTTAACGTTCGCAGTCAGGGATTAGGGCCTGTCCCTAATCCCTGACTCGGCCAAATGCCTATGTCTACCCTTACTCCGGAGATCGAGCACACCCTGCGGCAGGGCTTCAAACGTTTCAATCCCTTCATGGTGGCGTTTTTCCGGCTGGGGCTGGGGCCGCTGATCAATGCCTGGCCGGATGTGGGCGGCCGGATCCTGGTGCTCACCCACACCGGCCGCAAGACCGGCCAGCCCCGGCGCACGCCTGTCAATTACGCCGTCGTGCAGAACGACCTGTACATCACGGCCGGCTTCGGCGCCGCCGCGGACTGGTATCGCAACATCCTGAAGGACCCGCGCGTCGAGGTCTGGCTGCCGGACGGCTGGTGGGCCGGCGTGGCCGAGGACGTCTCGGAGTCGCCGGAGCGCCTGCCCTTGCTGCGGCGGGTGCTGGTGGCCAGCGGCTTTGCGGCTTACGCGGCCGGCGTCGATCCGCGCGCTTTCGATGACGAGCGGCTCCAGGCCGTCACCGCCAGCTACCGCCTGGTTCGCATCCGGCGGGCAGAAGCGCGCACCGGCTCCGGCGGCCCCGGCGAGCTGAGCTGGGTTTGGCCGCTGGCGGCCATGGGGCTGCTCCCGCTGGCCTTGCGCGGCCTGTGGCCCCGCCGCCGCGCCTGATCCCTGTCTCACTGTCGACGGTCCACTGTTCATGGCCCTCCATACTGTCACCTTCCAACCCGGCGGCCAGACCGCCTCCGTGGCCACCGGCACCTTGCTCACCGAAGCCGTGCGCCAGGCCGGCCTGGATATCGGCCAGCCCTGCGGCGGCCAGGGGCGCTGCGGGCGCTGCGCCGTGATTGTGGCCAACGGCCAGGTTCGCCGGCGCTCGGCCATCCGCCTCTCGGCCGCCGACCTGGAGGCCGGCTACGCCCTGGCTTGCCAGACCGTGGTCGAGGGCGAGGCCGTGGTCCGTCTGCTGGAGACCGAGCAGGTGGAACACCGCCTGGTGACGGACAAGGCCGCCCGCAAGGTGGCCGCGCCCTTCGCCTATGATCCGGCCCAACATCAGACGGTGCGCGCCTTCCCGCTGGTTCTGGATGCGCCGACTTTGTCCGACAGCGTGGACGACCTGGCGCGCCTGGAGCGCGGCTTGGCCGCCCACGGCGTCCGCGGCTTGGAGGTCGCCCTGCCGCTGCTGCGCACGCTCGGCCAGCGCCTGCGCGAGGCTGATTGGCAGGTGACGGCCATCGTCGAGACCGATACCTGGCGCCGGCCGGACGGCCCGCCGCGCCTGATCGAGCTGCTGCCCGGCGCCGGCGGCCATCACCGGCCGTACGGCCTGGCCATCGATATCGGCACCACCACGGTCACGGTCTATCTGGTCGATCTGGCCTCCGGCGAGGCGCTGGATCAGGCGGCCGAGTACAACGGCCAGATCGCGCGCGGCGAAGACGTCATCTCGCGCATCATCTACGCCGGCAAGGGCGGCTCGCCCTCCGCGCCGGCCGGCCTGGCCGAGCTGCGTGAATTGGTCCTGGCCACCAGCAACGCCCTGATCGCGCGCCTGACGGAGCGCAACGACGTCAGCGCGCAACACATCTACAAAGCCACGGTGGCCGGCAACCCCACCATGCTGCACCTCTTCCTGGGCCTGCCGCCGGGCGCCATCCGCCTGAGCCCCTACATCCCCACCGTCAACCTGCCGCAGCCCATCACCGCGGCCGAGGCCGGCCTGGCCATCCATCCCCATGCCGCCGTAGACCCGCTGCCCGGTGTGGCCTCCTACGTCGGCGCCGATATCACCGCCGGCGTGCTGGCTGCCGGCCTGGCGGAGGCCGAGCCGCTGACGCTCTTCATCGACGTCGGCACCAACGGCGAGATTGTGCTGGGCAATCGCGAGTGGCTGATGACCTGCGCGTGCTCGGCCGGCCCCGCCTTTGAAGGCGCCGGCGTGGTCTCCGGCATGCGCGCCACGCGCGGCGCCATCGAGGAGGTCTGGATCAACAGCCAGACCTACGAGCCCACTTATCGCGTCATTGGCGGCGGCCCGCCGCGCGGCCTGTGCGGCTCCGGGCTGATCTCGCTGCTGGCCGAATTGTTCATCACCGGCGTGGCCGACAAGGGCGGCAACCTGAACGTGGGCCTCAGCCCGCGGGTGCGCGCCGGCGAGCACGGCCCGGAATACGTGGTGGCCTGGGCCGGCGAGGCCGCGCTGGGCCGCGATATCGTCATCACCAAGGTCGACATCGACAACCTGCTGCGCGCCAAGGCCGCGATCTATGCCGGCTTCAATGTGCTGGCCCAGAGCGTGGGCCTGGAGTTGAGCCAGGTGGAACGCCTGCTCATCGGCGGCTCGTTTGGCAAGTACATCAACGTCGAGAAGGCGGTGCAGATCGGCCTGCTGCCGGATATGGCCTGGGACCGCTTCCAGTTCCTGGGCAATACCGCCGCCATGGGGGCCTACCTGGCCTTGCTCTCGCGCGAAGCCCGCGCCGCCGTCCGCGCGGCGGCCGAGAAGATGACCTACCTGGAGCTCTCGGCCGACAACACCTTCTACGACGCCTTCACCTCGGCGCTGTTCCTGCCCCACACCGACCTGGACCGCTTCCCGAGCGTGGCGGCCCTGGTGGCGGCCGGCCGCGCGCCGCAAACGGAGACCGCCCCATGACCACCATCGCACTCGCCGGCAAAGGCGGCACCGGTAAGACCACGGTTGCCGCGCTGCTCATCCGCGCCCTTACCCGCCGGCGCCTCGGCCCGGTGCTGGCCATCGACGCCGACCCGGCCGCCAACCTGAACCTGGCTCTCGGCCTGCCCATGCCCAGCACCGTCGGCGACATTCGCGAGGGGATGCTGGCCGGGGTGCAGGCCGGCGAGATCGGCACCGGCGTGGCGCGCCGCGACTACCTTCATACCCAGGTGCGCCTGGCGGTGGAGGAGGGCGAGGCCGTGGACCTGCTGGTGATGGGCCGGCCGGAGGGGCCGGGCTGCTACTGCGCCTTCAACCACCTGCTGCGCGATGTGGTGGACGGCCTGGGGCATCGCTACGGCTATGTGGTGGTGGACAACGAAGCCGGCATGGAGCATCTCAGCCGGCGCACCACCCGCGATGTGGATGTGCTGGTGATCGTCACCGATCCGACGGTGCGCGGGGTCACGGCCGCGGCCGGCATCGTCAAGCTGGCCCAGGAACTGGATGTGGACGTGCGTCAATCCGTGCTGGTGGTGAACCGCGTTCTGGGCGAGCTGCCGCCGGTTATCCGCCAGGCGGCCGAAGGCCTGGGCATTCCGCTGGCCGCGGCCATCCCGGCCGATCCGCGCGTGGGCGAGCTGGACGCCCAGGGGCTGCCGCTGGTAAACCTGGAGGCCGAGTCGCCGGCGGCGCGCGCCCTCGACGACCTGGCCCAGCAACTTTTCCGGCTGCCGGCGGCCCGGCCCTAAGCGGCGCGCCGGTTTTGTCGAGGAGGCTTCCATGACCACTGTCAGGCAGCTGCTGCAGGCCCGCGCCAGCCAGGTGTGGACGACCCGGCCGGACGCCAGCGTCTTCGAGGCCCTGCAGCTCATGGCCGATAAGGACGTGGGCGCGCTGCCCGTGGTGCAGGGCGTCCGGCTGGTGGGCATCATCTCCGAGCGCGATTACGCGCGCAAAGGCATTTTGAAGGGCAAAAGCTCCAAGACCACGTCCGTCAAGGACCTGATGACGGCTGAGGTGGTCACGGTCCGGCCCGAGCATTCGGTGGAGCGCTGCATGGCGCTCATGTCCCGCCACCGCATCCGACACCTGCCGGTCCTGACGGCCGAGCAGCTGCTGGTGGGCGTGGTGTCGATCCGCGACGTCGTCGGCGCCGTCATCGAGAACCAGACCGAGACCATCGAGCGCCTGGAGGGCCGGCGCGGCGACGACCTTTACTAAGCGCGCCGGCGTAATTGTTCTGTCTGTCACAAATCATTCGGCTCGGACAACGGCCGCTGGCCGCGCCCCTGGCCGGAGTGATGTTTGTACCCACCAATCGGGCGATTTGGCACTATGGCATCCCTGGGGCCGGTGTCACCTTAAGCACGGCGCTGACTGACCCCAACCCTAGCCGCAGCCCAGACCGGCCATCGTCCGCCGACCACCCATTTGCAGGAGGCTTTCCATGCTGCTCATCGGCGAAAAGATTCACATCATCTCGCCCAAGGTCAAAGAAGCGCTCGCGGCGCGGGACGGCGCCTTTTTCGTGGAGCTGGCCCGCCAGCAGAAGGCGGCCGGCGCCGACGCGCTGGACCTCAACATCGGCCCGCAGAAGAAGTCCGGCCCGGAAGTGATGGCCTGGCTGGTGGACGTGGTGACCGAGGCCGTGCCGGGCATGATGCTGTCGTTCGACACCACCAACCTGGCCGCGATCGAGGCGGGCCTGAAGAAGCTGCCGGCCGGCACCCGCGCCATCATCAACTCCACCTCGGCCGAAGAAGAGCGCCTGGCCGTGGTGCCGCCCCTGGCCGCGCAGTACAAGGCCAAACTGATTGCCCTGACCATGGCCAAGGAGGGCATTCCTGTCTCGGCTGACGCGCGCGTGTCCATCGCGCTGGAGAAGCTCATCCCGCGCGCCCAGGAAGTGGGCTTGGCGATGGAAGACCTGATCATTGACCCGCTCGTGCTCACCGTGCACGGCTGCCAGGAGTACGTGCCGCAGTGCATCGAGGCCGTGCGCATGCTCAAGATGGTGACCGACCCGCCGCCGATGGTGAACGTCGGCCTGTCCAATGTCTCCAACGCGGTGCCGGCCCCCATGCGCCCGCTGATCAACCGCGTCTACATGGTCATGCTGATGGCCGTGGGCGTGGATGCCGCCATCATCGACCCGCTGGACCAGGACCTGATGGATGCTATCCGCATCGTCCAGCAGCGCGACGCCGCGACGCCGCTCGGCGCGCTGTACCTCAAGCTGCACGACGCAGTGGCCGCCGGCGCCGAGCTGGAGCCCACCGACGTGGATATGGCCGACCCTGCGCAGCTGGAGGTCTGGAAGACGGTCCAGGTCCTGCTTAACAAAGTCATCTACACCGACTCGTACCTGCGCCTGTAAAGGCGCGGCGTCCCTTCGCCGGAGACCCGCATGCCCACTCCTGACCTCACCTCCGCCTTCGTCGAGTTGATCCGGCGCGCGGCCACCGACCTGCCCGAGGACGTCGAGCACGCCCTGCGCCAATCGCGCGAGAAGGAGGCCGCCGGCTCGGCGGCCCACAGCGCCCTGGATACGATCCTGGAGAACGTGGCCATCGCGCGCCAGAACTCCACGCCCATCTGCCAGGACACCGGCACGCCCATCGCCTACTTCCATTACCCGGAAGGTTGGTCCACCCTCAAGCTCAAGGCCCAGTTCGAGGCCGCGCTGAAGGAGGCCACCCAGGCCGCCTATCTGCGTCCCAACGCCGTCAACCCGGTGACCGGCAAGAACACGGGCGACAACGTGGGCGCCGGCACGCCGGTCATGCACTTCGAGGAGTGGGAGAACGATTACCTGGAAGTAGAGCTGCTGCTCAAGGGCGGCGGCTGCGAAAACGTCAGCACCCAGTACTCGCTGCCCAACGCCGAACTGAAAGCCGGCCGCGACCTGGAAGGCGTGCGCCGCGTGGCCCTGGACGCGGTCTATAAGGCGCAGGGCAAGGGCTGCGCGCCGGGCTTCCTGGGGATCTCGGTCGGCGGCGACCGCGGCGTCTCGTACTTCGTGGCCAAGGAGCAGCTCTTCCGCAAGCTGGATGAGGTATCCCCGCAGGCGGACGTGGCCGCGCTGGAAGGCCGCATCACGGCCGAGGCCAACCAGCTGGGCATCGGCCCGATGGGCTTTGGCGGCGAAACGACCGTGCTGGCCACCCAGATCGGCATCCCGCACCGGCATCCGGCCAGCTTCTTCGTAACCGTGGCCTACATGTGCTGGGCCCACCGCCGCCGCACGCTCACCTGGCGTGCCGGCGCGGTCGAGATCAAGTGACAGGAGCCGGCCATGATCAAACTCACCCTGCCCGCCTCGGCTGAAGACATCCGCGCCCTGAAAGTCGGCGACACGGTGGCGGTCACGGGCGTGATGTACACCGCCCGCGACGCCGCACACAAATACATGGTTGAGAGCTTCTGCAAGGGCGCGCCGCCGCCGGCCGCCGAGCAGGAGCTGTATGACATCCTCAAGGCCGACCTGAAAGGCGGCGCGCTGTACCACTGCGGGCCGGTGGTCCGCCAGGTGGACGGCCGCTGGAAGTTCGTCTCGGCCGGCCCCACCACCAGCGCCCGCGAAGAGGTCTACGAGGACTACGTCATCGCCCACTTCGACCTCAAACTGATCATCGGCAAGGGCGGCATGGGGCCGCGGACGCTCAAAGCCTGCCAGGAGCACGCGGCCGTCTACCTGCACGCCATCGGCGGGGCCGGCTCGCTGATCGCCGAATCGGTGGCAGAGGTCGTCGCCGTCTACAAGAAAGACGAGTTTGGCGCGCCGGAGGCGTTCTGGAAGATCCGGGTCAAGGACTTCCCGGCCGTGGTCACCATGGACAGCCACGGCCACAGCCTGCACGCCGCCGTCGAGCAGCAGAGCAAGGCCAAGCTGGCGGAGCTCCTGGCCTGACGTGCGGCCCGCCGGCCGCCGCCGGGAGGCAGCCTATGTGTGAGTTCTGCGTCCAACATGGAGAGGGCAAGAAGTGGTACCTGGCCATGCAGAACTACTCGCGCGAGCTGCTGGATCAGGACAGCCGGCTGGATTACCTGGCGCACTTCGCCAATGAGTTCACGACACGTGTGCCCGGCAACCTGGCCTGGCTGGAGCGGCTGTCGCACACGCCCCTGCACGGGCCGGCGAGGCCTTTCCTGAAGCATCAGCTCCAGCGCGATCACTACGGCCAGGTGGTGCCGCTGGAGGAAGTGGAACAGATCCTCCGGCAGGTGGACGGCATCGTGCGGCTGCCCTGTGTTTGCCGGCGCGTCACCACCGGCGACCAGAACGCCCGCTATTGCTATGCCCTGACCGGCGACCCGCGCTTGGCCGAGGTCCTGGACGACTCCTTTAGTTTGGAATACCTGACCGCGCCGGAGGCCATCGCCGCCGTGCGCGCTCTGGATCAAGAAGGCCTGGTCCACTCCGTCTGGACGTTCAAGACGCCCTACATCGGCGCGCTGTGCAACTGCGACCAGGATTGCATCGCTTACCGCATCTGCCACGCGCGCGGCTACTTCCAGCTCTTCTTTAAGGCTGAGTTCGTGGCCGAGGTGGACCCCGCCCTCTGCACCGGCTGCCGGCAGTGCCTGCGCCAGTGCCAGTTTGGGGCCATCCGCTTCTCGGCCGTTCACCACCAGGTTGAGATCGACCCGCGCCAATGCTACGGCTGCGGCGTGTGCCGGGCCGGCTGCGCGAAGCACGCCATCACCCTCACCGCCCGGGCGGAGCATCCTGTGGCGGCCACTATCTGGTAGCGGCGATCGGCCGATCGCCCCCTTGGAGGTTCCCGTATGCCCCTCTTCACCCCTGGCCGGCGCTGGCAGCCCGCGTACATGCCGTTTCACGACGAGCCGCTCTTTGACCGGGTGGTCGAGACGATTGAGCTGGCCGTGAAAGGGCCGCTGTGGGGCTGCCGCATGTGCGGCAACTGCCTCCTGCAGGAGACGGCCTTCATCTGTCCGATGGAATGCCCCAAGGGTCTGCGCAATGGCCCGTGCGGCGGCTCCACGCCCGAGCACTGCTACGTGGATACCACCCGCCCGTGCATCTGGTACAAGATCTACGAACGCGCCGAGAAAATGGGGCGGACGGAGCGGTTGATGGAGATCCTGCCGCCGCTGGATTGGGAGAAGGTGGGCACGGACAGCTGGATGGACGTCGTCCGCCACTGGCAGGAGGTGGGCGGCCTGAAAGCCACCTGGAACGGGCTGCGGCTGCCCAAGGCCGAGCGCGACGCCGCCTGGGACAAATTCTTCTATGAAATCCGCCAGCCGAACTGGTGGCAGGGCGATGATCAGCCGCATCCGCCGGCCCCGCATGAGCCGGTCTCCAATCTGGAGCGCAAGCTGACGGCCGGCGAATTTGTGGTGACGGCCGAGATCGCGCCGCCGCTGGCAGCCGTGCCGGACGATCTGCTCAAGAAGATCGCGCTGCTCAAGCCGCACGTGGACGCCGTCAACTTCACCGACAATCCCTCGGCCACGCCGCGCATGTCGTCGCTGGTCTGCTCGGCCATCGCCGTCCAGCAGGGCCTGGAGCCCGTCATGCAGATCGCGGCGCGCGAGCGCACGCGTATGGGCGCCCAAAGCACCATCCTGGGCGCGGCCGCGCTGGGCATCCGCAATGTGCTGTGCATCACGGGTGACCACCCGCGCACAGGGCCGTCGCCGCACGGGCGCATGGACATCTGGGACCTCGACTCGATCCAGATGGTGTGGCTCTTCCGGCGCATGCGTGACGAGGGCCACTTCCTGGACGACCGTGAGCTGAAGAGCGCGCCGCCGCTGTTCCTGGGCGCGGCCGGCTCGCCCTTCGCCGCCAACGACCGGTTCCAGGCCCTGCGCGAGAAGAAGAAGGTCAACGCCGGCGCGCAGTTCTTCCAGACCAACCTGGTCTATGACGTGGAGGGCTTCGAGCGCTGGCTGGAGGCGCTGGACAAGCAGGGCGTGCTCGGGCGGGTCTTCATCCTGGCCGGCGTCACGCCCATCCGCTCCGGCAAGGCGGCGCGGATCATGAACGAGGTGCCGGGGGTCAAGGTGCCGTCGGCCCTGATTGAGCGCCTGGACAAAGCCGCCGACGCCAAGGAAGAGGGCGTGCAGATCTCGCTGGAGATCATGGACCGCGTCAAGCGCCTGCCGGGCGTCAACGGCCTGCACATCATGGCCGTCGGCTGGGAGTCCATCGTCCCGCGGCTGGTAAAGGAAGCCGGGTTGGGCAAGCCCCAGCCGGCCGCCGCGTAAGCCGGCGCCTGGACCTATGCGGATCCTGCTGCTGGCGGACGTCCACGCCAACTGGGAGGCCCTGCTCAGCCTGCAGCGGGCCGAGGCCCAGCCGGAGGCCGTGCTCTTCGCCGGCGATGCCGTGGGTTATGGGCCGGACCCGGCCTTCTGTGCGCGCTGGCTGATGGCCAACACCGCGCTGGCGGTGCGCGGCAACCATGATGAAGCCCTGGCCCGCCCGGAAGTGGCCGGCTTCCCGCCGGAACTGGCCGAGGCGGCCCGCGAAACCTTGGGGCATGCCCGGCGCAGCCTGTCCGCCGACGACCAGGCCGGCCTGGCCCGCTGGCCGCTGACGGCCACCGCCGTCTTCGGGGGGGCGCGTTTCTACCTGGTGCATGGCACGCCGGCCGATCCGCTGGCCGGCCGCCTGGACCCGGCCACCTGCCCAGAAGCAGAGCTGGAGCGCCTGTTTGGTGATATCGCCGCCGACGTGATTGTCGTGGGCCACACGCACCTGCCGGCCCTGCGCCGCTTCGGCCAGAAACTGATCGTCAATCCGGGCAGCCTGGGCCAGCCGCGCTATGGCGTGCCGGATGCGACCTTCGCGGCCTGGCAGGATGGGCGCGTGCAGATCCATCACCTGCATTACGACCATCACGCGCCGGCTCATAAATTGCCGCTGCTGGGGCTAAGCCCCGAAACCACCGACCGACTGGCGGAAATCCTGGAGACCGGCCTGAGCTGAGGTGGCACGGCGCCTGTCGGCCTGGCCCGGGCGGGGACCATCCCAGCCGGCGGGAGGCTGCAATGACCACGATCTCATTCCTGCCTGAATGCCTGCCCACCGCCGTGGGCAGCCTGCCGCATCAAGATCCCGGCCAGGCCTGCGCCCTGGTGCAGCGTTACCTGCCGGAGATCCCGGCCTGGCCGCAGCTGCCGCGCCGGGACTTCCGCGAGAGCATCTACGCCCAGTACAGCGCCGGCTTCCCGGGCACTGTGCTGAGCCACGACCGCCTGTACGTGGACCGGGCGCGGGATCTGGTGCCGGAGCTGGAGCGGCTGTATACCCATTACCTGGAGGCGGATTCAGAGGCGGCCGCGCTGGACGCGGAGTATGCCGCCGGCCTGGCGCGTTTCCTGACGCTGGATTTCCCCGAAGCCCGCGCCGTCAAAGGCCAGGTGATCGGCCCGGTCAGCTGGGGCCTGACCCTCACCGACCAGGACCGCCGCGCGATCCTGTATGACGAGGCCCTGGCCGACGCCATGGCCAAGCACCTGCGCTTGAGCGCGGCCTGGCAGGAGCGGGCTCTGCGCCGGCTGGCTCCGCGGACCATCCTCTTTGTTGATGAGCCTTCCCTGGCCTCGATCGGTTCGGCGCACGTAGCGGTCTCGCGGGAGCAGATCGTGGCGCTGCTGGAGGAGGTCTTTGCCGGCCTGAGCGGCCTGAAGGGCGTGCACTGCTGCGGCAACACGGATTGGGGCCTGATCCTGGAGACCTCGCTGAACATCCTGAGTTTTGACGCCTACAATTTTGGCGAGACCCTGGCGCTTTACCCGCAAGCCGTGCGCGCCTTCCTCAGGCGCGGCGGCCTGGTGGCCTGGGGGATCGTGCCTGTGACCGACGCGGCTGAGGTGACGGCCCAGACCGCCGCGAAGCTGACCGACGATCTGGAAACGCTCTGGCGCGGGTTGGCGGCCAAAGGGGTGCCGTTCGACGACTTGGCGGGCACGGCCCTGATCACGCCGGCCTGCGGCCTGGGCACGCTGCCGGAGCCGGCCGCCGAGCAGGCGCTGGCCCTGACGGCCGAGGTCTCCCGCCGCCTGCGCCAGCGCTACTTCGGCCGCTCAGCCGGCGACGATCGGCCGGCGCTGCTGGCCAATTGACGCACCGCCGCGTATGACCGATCCGCTGCCCCCTGCGGCTTCGCTGCGCCAGGTGGTGCTCGCCGCCGCCGGCCAGGATGTGCGCCAGTGCCGGGGCTGTGCCCTGTGCGATATGCGCCTGGATCAGGCTCAGGACGTGAGTGTGCCGGCCCTGGTGCAGCTGGTGTTGTTTAATGACGAGGAGGTGCTGACCAGCCGGACGCTGTGGTCAGAGGCGGTTCTGGCGGAAGCGCGCCAATTGTGCACCAAAAACCTGCGGCTGGACCTGATCCTGCTGGCCCTGCGCGACGAAGCGCGCCGGCGCGGCCTGGACGCCCCGGCCTGAGTCCAAACACCACGGCCTGCGCCGTGGCTATCGAGGAGAGCACGGCATGAAACTCGCCATTACCGGCAAGGGCGGCGTCGGCAAGACCACCCTCACCAGCCTATTGGCCCACCACTATGCCGGCCGCGGGAACACCGTCCTGGCCATTGACGCCGACCCCTCGCCCTGCCTGGGCGCGGCGCTGGGTTTCCCGCCCGAACTGGTGGCCGGCCTGACGCCCATCGCCGAAATGGAAAGCCTGATCTACGAGCGCACCGGCGCTCAGCCGGGCACGACGGGCGGGTATTTCAAGCTCAACCCGCGCGTGGACGATATCCCCGATCGCTTCACGGCCATCCACGGCGGCATCCGTCTGCTCGAACTGGGGGCGGTCAAGATGGGGGGCTCCGGCTGTATCTGTCCGGAGAGCGTGCTGCTCAAGCAGCTGGTCTCGCACATCCTCCTGCGCCGGAATGAAGTGGTCCTGCTGGATATGTATGCGGGCGTGGAACACCTAGGGCGCGCCACCGTGGATGCCGTGGATGCCTTGGTGGTGGTGGTGGAGCCCGGTTCGCGCAGCCTGGCGACGGCGGCCCAGATCAAACGGCTGGCCGGCGACCTCGGCTTGAAGCGCCTGTTTCTGGCCGGCAACAAAGTCAAAGACGAAGCCGACCGCGCCTATATCGCCGCCCACTCGGCCGGCCTGCCGGTCCTCGGCTTCCTGCCGGCCACGCTGGAGGCCCAGACCGCCGACCAAAAGGGCGAGGCCGCTTACACCGCCGTGCCGGCACTGGCCGAAGCGGCGCGCACCATCGCCCAGGCCTTGGAAACATCCCTAAGCGCCCGCGCCGGCGGCTGAGGCTGGCCGCCAAACACTGTGGGGCGCTGTATCATCAGACGTGACATCCGGCACTTACGGGTCATGTATGATGACATTTGACACTCTTTACCGCGGCACTATGCTGTCAGCGTCGGTATAAAGCGTTTTCCAACCCATCCGCCTTCTTCGACCTGGCCTCCGGGGCCGGCGCTATTTAATTGCATAATCACCTGGCAAGGAGGTGCGGTCGCTGCCAACCGAGTACCACTTTGTTCTGCCCTTTTGGCTTTACCCACCGGAAACGCAGAAAGGACCCGCCGTCATGGCAACCGCCTCCCAACCGCAAAAAGTGTTCGGTTTCCTTCCCGAAGACACCCCCACCATCGGGGCCATGCTCAGCCTGGGCTTCCAGCAGGTGCTGACCATGTTCCCGGCGACCGTGCTGGTCGCCATCCTCACCAAGTTTGATGTCGGCGTCACCTTGCTGGCCAGCGGCGTGGGCACCATCATCGCCCTGCTGGTCTCCAGCCGCAAGATCCCGATGTACTACGGCTCCAGCTTCAGCTACATCTCGGTCGTGGTGACGACCATGAGCCTGTATGCCAAAGACTGCTTTGCCGACCCCGCCACCGTCTACTGTCCGGAGGGCATCCAGCTCGTCCAGGTTGGCATCATGGGGACGGCCATTTTCGAAATCCTGATCGGCCTGCTGATCATGCGCATTGGCAAAGAGGCCCTGGACCGCGTCCTGCCGCCCGTCATCACCGGCAGCATGGCCATGGTCATCGGCATTGCCCTGGCCGGCGCGGCGCTGGGTATGGCCGGCGCCAACTGGACGGTGGCCATCATCACCCTCTTCGTGACGGTCGCCTTCTCGGTGTATCTGCAGAACCGGGGCCTGCTCGGCATGCTGCCGATCCTATTCGGCGCGGTCGTCGGCTACATCGTGGCCTACTTCATGGGGCTGGTGAGCTTTGACCCGGTGGCCGCCGCCGATTGGTTCCGCGTCCCGCCCATCACCCTGCCGGCCTTCGGCGACCCGAACGCCTGGGCCGTGGTCTTCAGCATCACCCTGATCGCCATCGCCACCATCCCGGAGAGCACGGCCCACCTCTACCAGATGAGCCTGTACATCGACGCGCTGGCCAAGGACCTGGGCCGCAAGCCGCTCGAGATCAAGAAACTCATCGGCCTGAACCTGATCGCGGACGGCGCCGACGACCTGGTGGTGGGCTTCCTGGGCGGCTGCGCCGGCACCAATTACGGCGAGAACAACTCGCTGATGGCCATCACCCGCAACTACTCCACGGCCGTGCTGATGGCGGCCGGCGGCATCGCCATCCTGCTGGGCTTCATCGGCAAGCTGGCGGCGCTGGTCAACACCATCCCGGTGGCTGTCACCGGCGGCCTGGCCATCTACCTCTTCGGCGTCATCGGCATGCAAGGCGTGGCGCTGATCCAGTCTGAGAAGGTCAACCTGTTTGAACCCCGCCAGCTGGCGGTGGGCGCCACGATCCTGATCTGCGGCATCGGCGGCAACCTGGCGCTGAAGGACGGCCTGTTCCCGTTCCAGATCCCGGTCCTGTTCCCGAACGGCATCCCGGCCATCGTCTTCGCCGCGATCATCGGCATCGTGATGAACCTGCTGTTCCTGCTCCTCCCGCCCAAGCTGTTCGGCGTGGCAGAGCGCGAGAATATCAACCTCTAAGCGTTTTGACCGGAACTGGCTCCGGGGCAGGCAGTCTGCCCCGGAGCTGTCCCGGGCGCCCGTGGAAGGAGTGCGAGCATGGTGACGGCTCATCCCGGCCTCCCCGAGTTTGACTACGTGAAGCCGGCCAGCCTGGCGGAGGCCAGCCGCTTCCTGGCCGAGCATGCCGGCGCAGCGCGCGCCTTCATGGGCGGCACCGATATCTTCGTGCGCCTGCGCGACGGCGCCTGGCAGGCGCAGTATCTGGTGGACGTGAAGCACCTGGAGGGGATGCAGGCGCTGAGCTTCGACCCGGCCGCCGGCCTGACCATCGGCGCGGCCGTCAATCTGAACCGGATCAACGCCGCCCCCAGCGTGCGCGAGCACTATCCGGTGCTGGCCGAAGCGGCCGGCACGGTGGCCAGCTACCAGCTGCGCACCCGGGCGACCCTGGCCGGCAATGTCTGCAACGCTTCGCCGGCCGGCGACACCCTGGCCGCCTGCCTGGTGCTGGCGGGCCAGGTCAGCGTGCACGGCCTGGCCGGCCCGCGCCAGGTGGCGCTCAAAGACTTTTTCCGCGGCCCCGGCAAGACCGCCCTGCAGCCCGGCGACGTGGTCACGGCCCTGCGCTTCCCGCTCCCGCCGGCCGGCTACGCCGCCAAGTACCTCAAGCTGGGCCGCAACACCCTGGGCGATCTGGCGATCGTGGGCGTGGCCGCGCTCGGCTATCGGGAGGCGGCCGCCGCCGCGGGCCTGCGCTTCCGCGTGGGCTTGGCCTCGGTGGCGCCCACCCCGCTGCTGCTGGAGCCGGCCGCCCTGTCCGCCGGCCCGGTGGATGAGGCGGCCCTGACCGCGGCCGCCGAGGCGGTGGCCGCCGCCGCGGCCCCCATCGACGATGTGCGCGGCAGCGCCGAGTACCGCCGGCTGATGGTTCGCAACCTGGCCCGCCAGGCGCTGACCGAGGTGTGGCGGAAGATCGCGGCTTGACCCGGGAGGCGGTATGTCTTTGCATCACATTACTCTGACCATCAACGGCGCCGTCGAGCGGGCGACGGTGCCCGCCAACCTGACCCTGCTGCAGCTGCTGCGCGAGACCCTGGCGCTGACCGGCACCAAGAACGGCTGCGCGGCCGGCGAGTGCGGCGCATGTACGGTGCTGCTCGCCCTGCCGGGGGCGGAGCGCGGCGAGCCTGTCAACAGCTGCATGGTGCTGGCCGTGGAGTGTGACGGCGCCGCTGTGGTGACGGTGGAGGGGCTGGCCCACGATCATCAGCTCGACCCGGTCCAGCAGGCCCTGCTGGAGGCCGGCGGCGTGCAGTGCGGCTTCTGCACGCCGGGCGTGCTGATCTCGGCGCGCGCGCTGCTGGACCGCAATCCGCGCCCGAGCGAGGCCGAGATCCGCGAGGCGTTGGTGGGCAACCTGTGCCGCTGCACCGGATACCTGCGCATCATCGCCGGCATTCAAGCGGCCGCTCAACTGGGCGCGCCGGCCGGCCCCGCGGCCTAGTCAGGAGGTCACCATGCTCAAGACGCACCCCACCCCGGCCCGCGGGCCAGTCGGCGAAAGCGTGGCGCGCCTGGACGGCCAGGAGAAAGTCACCGGCGCCGCCCAATTCGCGGACGACATTCAATTCGGCCCCGGCCTGCTGCACGCGCGCATCCTGCGCAGCCCGCACGCGCACGCGCTGATCAAGCGCATCGACGCCAGCCGCGCTCTGGCCCTGCCCGGCGTCCGGGCGGTGGTCACCGGCGAGCAGACGCCCGGCTACATCGGCCTGTACCTGCAGGACCGGCACATCTTCTGCCGGGACCGGGTACGCTATATCGGCGACCCGGTGGCCGGCGTGGCGGCTGTGGATGAGCAGACAGCGGAGAAGGCGCTGGACCTGATCGAGGTGGAGTACGAGCCGCTGCCGGCTGTCTTTGATCCGGTGGCCGGCACCCGCCCGGACGCGCCGCTGCTGCACCCGGACCTGGGCCAGTATGAGGCCGTCAACTTCATCTTCCCCAAGCCCAACACCAATATCTCCAACCACTTCAAAATCCGGCGCGGCGACGTGGCCGGCGCCTGGGCGCAGTGCGCGGCGGTGGTGGAGCGTGAATACCGGGTGCCGCACATCCAGCACGTGCCGATTGAGCCGCACGTGGCGGTGGCCAAGTGGGACGAGAAGGGCAAGATCACGCTGTGGGCCAGCTCGCAGTCGCCCTTCGCTCAGCGCAATCTGATCGCCAAGGCCCTGCATATCTCCCAGAGCCAGATCCAGGTGGTGGCGCCGTACGTGGGCGGCGGCTTCGGGGCCAAGGCCGGCGTAAGCATGGAAGCGCTGGCCGTGGTCATCGCCGGCGCCGTCAAGGGCCGGCCGGTAAAGCTGCGCCTGACGCGCGAGGAGGAGTTCTTCACCACCTTCGTGCGCCAGGGCCTGGTGGCGCGCTTCAAGCTGGGCTGTGACACCGAGGGCCGGCTGCTGGCCCTGGAAAACACCTATTACTGGGACGCCGGCGCCTATACCGAGTACGGCGTCAACATGACCCGCGCCGGCGGCTACAGCGGCACCGGCCCGTACGACGTGCCGAACGTCAGCGTGGACAGCATCTGCGTGTACACCAACCACCCGGTCGGCGGGCCGATGCGCGGCTTCGGGATGCCGGAGCTGCACGCCGGCCTGGAGCAGGCCATGGACGACCTGGCCCGCTCGATCCAGCTGGACCCGGTGGAGTTCCGCCGGCGCAACTGCATCCGCGGCGGCGACACGGTGGCCACCGGCATGACCATGCACCCCACCGGCCTGCCGGACTGTATCGAGCAGGCGGCGGCGGCCATCAATTGGGGCCACAAGGCCCCGCCCAGCGCGCCCACCAAGCGCCGCGGCAAGGGCTTCGCCATCATGTGGAAGGCGCCGGCCATGCCGCCCAACGCCGGCTCCAGTGCCCGCGTCCAGTTCAACGAGGACGCCACGGTCACGGTCAGCGTCGGCGGCCAGGAGATCGGCCAGGGCACCTTCACGGTGATGGCCCAGATGGCGGCCGCCGCCCTGGGCGTGCCCTACGAATGGGTGAAGGTGGCCGGCCCGGTGGACACGGACTACAGCCCGTATGAATGGCAGACCGTGGCCAGCCGGCTGACCTGGAGCATGGGCAATGCCGTCAAGGCGGCCGCCCTGGACGCGCGCCGGCAGGTGCTGGAGATGGTGGCCCAGGCCTGGAAGGAGAACCCGGACGATCTGGACATCGTCAACGGGCAGGTGATCAGCTACAAGACTGAGGAGGCGCGGTCGCTCAAGGATATCGTCATCTACGGCCTGCCCAACCCGGACGGCGACGGCTGGATCGGCGGGCCGGTGCTGGGGCGCGGCAGCTTCATGCCCACCTACGTCACCGGCCTGGACGCCGAGACCGGCCAGGGGCCGCGGGCCGTGGTCCACTACACCACCGGCGCGCAGGCGGTGGAGGTGGAGGTGGACCTGGAGACCGGCAAGGTGGAGGTCCTGCGGGGCGTGGCCGCCTTCGACGTGGGCAAGGCCATCAACCCGGAGATGGTGAAGGCCCAAATGGAGGGCGGGCTGGTGCAGGGCATCAGCACGGCCTTCTTCGAGGGCCTGAAGCTGAAGGATGGCCGGGTGCAGAACCCGAGCTTCGTGGATTACCGCATCGCCACCGCCGCCGATGCGCCCCCGCAGGTGGAGGCCATTATCGTCGAGGTGGCGCAGGACGACGGGCCGTGGGGCGCGCGCGGGATCGGCGAGCACTCCATGGTGCCCACGCTGCCGGCCATTGCCAACGCGATCTATGACGCGGTGGGCATTCGGATGGACGCGCCCCCCTTCTCGGCCGAAAAGGTGTTCATGGCGATGCGGCAGGCCGGTGTCGTACAATAGAGTCGGGCCGGCCAGTCTCGGTGGTCAGCGCCGCCGGCCCGCCGTTCAAGGAGGCCGCAATGCTGCGTCTGGACCTCTCTGCGGTGGAACCTCGGATTCTGGCCGACCGGTTTGCGGAGCGCCGGGACGAGCTGCGCTGGGAAGCGGCTGACGCCAAGCGCGCCGTGCCCGCCGGCTGATCCCGCACGGCCGGCCGGCCAGTTCCGGGCCGCCGGCCCATGGGCCAACTCTCATGGATAAGCAACCCCTGCACGAACTGCTTGAGACGCTGCACGCCCAGCTCCAGGGCGCCCAGGCGGTAAGCCCGGACGACCAGGCGCTCCTGCGCGACATCACGCAGGATATCCAGGCCTTGCAGGCGCGCGCCCAGGCCGGGCAGGCCCTGGGGCCGGATGCGCCGCTGCTTGCCCGCCTGGCGCAGGCGGTGCGCCAGTTCGAGGTCTCGCACCCCTATCTCACCCTCGGCCTGGCGCAGCTGCTGGATACCCTCAGCCGGGCCGGCGTCTGAGCGGCTGAGCCGGCGTCCCGCCGGCCGCCCGCGCCTTTCGTTTGGTCGAGCGCGACCGCTGCGGTCAGTTCCTGGCCGCGGCCGGCCGCGCTCACCTTCAACAAGGAATCCCGCACCGTGACGAGTCGTTCCTCTGAGACCCCCTCTTCCCCGGATGCCCTGCTGGCCGAACTCCGCGCGCGGCGGGAGGCCATTGTGCAGGGCGGCGGCGCGGCCCGCGTGGAGGCCCAGCACGCCAAGGGCAAGCTGACCGCCCGCGAACGCCTGCAGCGCCTGCTCGATGAGGGCAGCTTTGTGGAAGTGGATGGTTACGTCACCCACCGCCACAGCGATTTCGGCATGGACCGCGAGCGCCACCCCGGCGACAGCGTGGTGACCGGCTTCGGCAAGATCGCCGGCCGGCGCGTGTGCGTTTACGCCCAGGACTTCACGGTGCTGGGCGGCTCCTTCAGCGAGGCCCAGGGCCAGAAGGTGGCCAAGCTGATGGACTTGGCCTTGGACGCCGGCGTGCCCGTCATCGGCCTGAATGACTCGGTGGGGGCGCGCATCCAGGAGGGCGTCTACAGCCTGGCCGCCTACGCCGAGCTGTTCTGGCGCAACACCCAGGCCAGCGGCATCGTGCCCCAGATCAGCGTCATGCTTGGCCCGTGCGCGGGCGGCTCGGTCTATTCGCCCGGCCTGACCGACTTCGTGATCATGACCAAGGGCACCAGCCACATGTTTATCACCGGGCCGGAGGTGATCAAGACGGTCACGCACGAGACCGTGGACCTGGAGACGTTGGGCGGCGCCATGACCCACAGCGCCGTCAGCGGGGTGGCCCACTTCGTGGCCGACGATGAGGGCCAGGCGCTGGCGGTGACGCGCCGGCTGTTGAGCTATCTGCCCGGCAACAACGCCGAGCCGCCGCCGGCCGTGCCGCCGGCCGACTCGCCCTGGCGCATGGACCCGGAATTGGACCAGTTGGTGCCGCTCGACCCCAGCCAGGCCTATGACATGCAGGCCGTCATCGCCCGCATCTTTGACCGGGACAGTTGGCTGGAGGTGCACACCCACTTCGCGCCCAACGCCCTCACCGGCTTCGCGCGCCTGCACGGCCAGGTGGTGGGCGTGGTGGCCCAGCAGCCCCTGATCCTGGCCGGCGTGATCGACATCGACGCTTCGGACAAGATCGCGCGCTTCATCCGCTTCTGCGACGCCTTCAACATTCCGCTGGTCACGCTGGTGGATTCGCCCGGCTTCATGCCCGGCGTGGCGCAGGAGCACGGCGGCATCATCCGCCACGGCGCCAAGATCGTCTACGCCTATTCCGAGGCCACGGTGCCCAAGCTGGCCGTCATCACCCGCAAGGCCTACGGCGGCGCCTACATCGTGATGAGCAGCAAGTACATCCGCACCGACCTGGTCTTCGCCTGGCCGACGGCTGAGATCGCGGTCATGGGCGCGGAGGGCGCGGTCAGCATCCTGTACGGCAAGGATTTGAAAAAGATGGCCGCCGGCGGCGAGGCCGAGCGCGCCCGGCTGGAGGCCGAGTTCCGCGAGAAGTTCGGCCGGCCGTACCACGCCGCCGCCAGCGGCCACGTGGACGATATCCTGGCGCCGTCCGAGACCCGCCCGCGCCTGATCGCGGCCCTGGAGCTCCTGCGCGATAAGCAGACCACCCGCCGGCCCCGCAAACACGGAAACATCCCGCTATGACCGACCTGCTGCTTCAAGGCTTGACTCTCAG
>JAEURL010000477.1 GCA_016789165.1 Anaerolineales bacterium
CCGGCGGGAGCAGGACGTGTTGGGCAGCCTGGCCCGGGTGATCCATGGCGTCGATGAGCACCTCCACGCACTTCCGGCCGGCCTCGCGGATGGGCTGCCGGATGCTGGAGAGCCCGGGCTGCAGATAGCCGGCCAGCGGCACGTCGTCGAAGCCCACCACCGCCAGGTCACGGCCAATCGTCAACCCCTGCGCCTGGCCGGCTTGCAGGGCACCAATCGCCATAATGTCGCTGACGGCCACAATGCCGGTTGGGCGCTGCTCCAGGGGGGCCGCCAGCCAGCGTTGCGTGGCCGCGTAGCCGAACTCGTATTTCCACTCGCCGTGCGCAATTAAATCGGGATCGACTTCCAACTGGGCCGCCCGCAGCGCCTCCAGGTAGCCCGTCAGGCGGTCATTCCCCGTGCGGGAGCTCTCCGGCCAGGCCAGGATCGCGATCCGGCGGTGGCCGCGGGCGATCAGATGCTCCGTGGCCAGCTGCAGGCCGCGCATGCCGTCCACGTCCACGTACGGGAAATTGTCGTGCGGGCTGGAGCGCCCAAAGGCCACAAAGGGGAAATCGCGCTCGGCTAGGAAGGCGGCGCGCGGATCGTCGTAACCCACGCTGGAGATCACGAACCCATCCACGCGCCCGGCGTCAATCAACTCGCGGTAGCCCGTCACCTGGTCCTGGCCTTCTCGATAAGGGAAGGGCAGCAGGTGATAGCCGGCCAGCTCCGCCTCGCTCACCATGCTGGTGAGGAACATGTGCAGGATGTGGTTGGGTTGCTCGGTCTCGGTCGAGGACCAGGAGTAGCCGATCATGCGGCTGCGCTGGGTGCGCAGGTTGCGGGCGCTGTGGTGGGGCTTGTAAGCGAGCTGGCGGGCGGCCTCTTGGACGCGGGCCACGGTTTCGGCGGTGACATGCGCCTGGCCATTGAGCACCTTGGAGACCGTCTGGTAACTCACCCCGGCCAGGTGGGCCACGTCCTTAAGTGATACGCGTTTTGGTTTATTCATGGAGATCGTTCGCGCGAACGTTCGCCTAAAGCGAAAATACTATAGGGCCGAATCGGGGATGAGTCAACAGGCAAACCGGTTTTGTCTTACCTAATCAGGGGAGGCGGCTGGGCCGGCGGCTTACCGCCCACCACGCGCTGTCCGGAGCGCCCAGGCCAGCCCGAAAAAGGCGGTGCAGGCCAGGACGATCGAGGCGCCGGAGGCCACGTCGAAGTAGTAGGACACGTACAGGCCCAGGATCCCGGCGCTTACGGCCACGCCAGCCGCCAGGGCCATCATGCGCGGGAGCCGGTTAGTGAGCAGCGAGGCGGCCGCCGCCGGCGTGATCAGCAGGGCGCTGGTCAGCACCACACCCACCACCTGGATGCCCGTCACCACGGTCAGCGCCAGCAGCCCCAGCAGGCCGTAGCGGATCAGGTCGGCGCGCAGGCCGATGGCCTCGGCGTGGGTGGGATCAAAGGACGTCAGTTCCAGCTCCTTGTCGAACAGCCACAGCGCGGCCAGCACCAAGGCCGTGACGCCGGCCATCAGCCACAGGTCGCCGGCCGTCACCCCCAGGATGTTGCCGAAGAGGATGTGGGAGAAATCGCGGAAGGAACGCACGGTGCTCATCAGCAGGATGCCGAGCGCGAACATGCCCGTGAACAGGATGCCGATGGCGGTGTCTTCGCGCAGGGCCTGCCGGCGCGCGAACCAGCCGATGCCCAGGGCCGTGAGCAGGCCGGCCGCCAGCGCGCCCAGCGTCAGGTTCCAGCCGGCCAAGTAGGCGGCCACCACGCCGGGCAGGATGGTATGCGCCAGCGCGTCGCCGATGAAGGCCATCCGGCGCAGGACGACGTACACGCCCAGGACCGCGCAGGTGAGGCCCACCAGCGTGGCGGCCAGCAGGCCGGTCAGCATGAAGGAGTAGCGGAGGGGGTCGGTCAGCCAGGCCATACCGGTTCAGTGGGAGTGGCGGGCGCCCTCGGGCAGCTCGTGCCCGAGGTTGAGGCCGGCAAAGGAGCCGGGCGGCGCGGCCACCTCGTAGCCTTCGCTCAGGTAAAGGGCGCCGTCAAAATCCGCTTCCAGCCGGCCCAGGTCGTGCGTGGCCGCCACCACGGTCTTGCCCGTCCGCCGCAGTTCGGCCAACACCTCGGCCACCACGGCCCGGGTCTCGATGTCGACGGCATTCAGTGGCTCATCCAGCAGCAGCAGGTCGGCGTCCTGGGCCAACGCCCGGGCCAGCAGGGCGCGCTGCTGCTGGCCGCCGGAGAGCTCGCCGATCTGGCGCTCAGCCAGGTGGGCGATCCCCAGACGCGCCATCACCTGGTCCACCAGCGCGGCGTCGGCCGGGCCGGGCCGGCGCAGCCAGCCCAGGTGCACGTAGCGGCCCGTCATCACCAGCCGGCGCACATCGGCCGGGAAGCGCCAGTCGATGTCGCTGCGCTGCGGGAGGTAGGCCACGCGGTGCCGGCAATCCCCCACCGGCCGGCCGTAGATGTGGATCGCGCCGGCCTGCACGGGCAGCAGCCCGGCGATGGCCTTGAGCAGCGTGCTCTTGCCGGCGCCGTTGGGGCCGACCAGCGCCACGCGGGCCTGCACCGGCACCCGCAGACGGATGTTTTGCAGGGCCGGCTCGCTGGTGCCGGGATAGTAGGCGCGCTCGATGGCGACCGCCACGGCCGGCTCCCCGGCAACGGGATCGGCGTGTTTGTGGCGGCTGTAGGGCAGCGTGACAGTGGACATGCGGCGGATCTGGCGGCGGTCAGCGCAGCGCGCCGACGATGGCCTCGGCATTGTAGCGCATCAGGCCGAGGTAGGTCTCGCCCGGTGTCCCGGGCCGGCCGAGGGCGTCGGTGTAGAGCGGGGGCCCGAGCTTGACGCCGGTCTCCTGCGCCAGACGTTGGACGGTCTGGGAGCCCTCCACGTTCTCGGCGAAGATGGCGGGCACGCCGGCCGCACGGATGGCGTCGGCCAGCTGGGCCATCTGGGCGGCCGAGGGCTCGCCGCCCTCGGTGGTGGACCCGCCCAGCGCGTCGCCCACGATCGTGAAGCCGTAGGCCTGGGCGAAGTAGGCGAAGGTGTCATGGTTGGTGACCAGCTTGCGCCTTTCGGCCGGCAGGCTGGCGGTCTGCGCCAGAATGTAAGCGTGCAGCTCGTCCAGCTGCTTCAGATAGGCCTCGGCGTTGGCCTGGTAGACGCCGGCGTGGGCGGGATCGGCGTCGGCCAGCGCGGCTTGAATGGTCTTCACCATCTGCCTGGCGTTGGGTACGCTCTGCCAGATGTGCGGGTCGAACTCGCCGGGCGCGTCGGCCGCCACCAGGGCGAGGCCCTCGCTGGCCACCACCCGCCGGGCCGTCGAGCCGGAAGCCGCGTAGAGATCGTCCAGCCAGCTTTCAAACCCCAGCCCGTTCTCAAAGATCAGGCCGGCCTCGGCCAGGGCGCGGGTGTCCGTGGGCGCGGGCTCGTAGCTGTGCGCGTCCCCGTCCGCGCCCACCAGGACCAGCAGCTCAACTTGGTCGCCGGCCACGCGCTGCACGAGATCGCCCAGGATCGAGAAGGTGGCCACCACCGTGAGCCGGCCAGAGGCCGCCGGGGTCGGCGCGGCCCCTTGGCAGGCCGCCAGAAGGAGGCCGGCCGTCAGGCACAGCCAAGGGAACAGGGAGCGTGTGTTTTTCAACATGGGCCGTAGGAAGGATTGTGACGGGAGATGATTGCCGGCGTCACTGGGCGCCGGCCCGACAGGCCGTGCACAGGCCGAAAAGCTGCAGCCAGTGTTCCTTGATCTGGTAGCCGGTGCGGGCCGCGATCCGGCCGATTAAGTCATCCAGATCATCGCCGCTGAAGTACTCGGCGTTGCCGCAGCCCTGGCACAACAGCAGGTGCTGATGGCCGACGGCGGCCGGCAGGTAGGCATGGCAGCCGTGCGGCTGGTGGACGCGCTCAATCAGGCCGAGCGCTTCCAGTTTTTCCAGCGTGCGATAGACCGTCACCAGGCCCAGCCGGGGATAACGCTGCCGGGCCAGCTCAAAGACTTGATACGGGTTGAGCGCCCGGTGATGGTTGGCCACAATTTCCACCACGCTGCGCCGCGGCCCAGTGACGCGGTAGCCATTCTCTTGAAGCAGAGCCAGCCAGTGCTCTTGGATAGGTGGGGTTGAAGTTGTCATAGCACACTCGATAACGAAAGTCAGTTTCGATTATATCGATATTGATAATCGTTGTCAATAGAAAACGAAACGAAGCCAGCCGGCGCAGAGCCGGCTGGCGGAATGTCTGGCAAGTTAGGGTCTGAGGCGCTACCAGAAAAGGGCTAATGTTCGGGGATCATCCACCGGGTCCTGGTCCGGCGGGGGATCGGGGGGTCGCCTGGGCGCGGGGCGGGGCGCAACGAGCCCGCCCTTATTGGGCGCCGGCGGAGTATTGGCCGGAACCGGCGTGGGAGGCGCCGGAGGCCGCGGGGGAGACGAGGCCGGCCTCAACTTAGGCTCCTTCGTGCTGATCGGCGGCGGGCGCGCTTTGGCCGCGGCGCTCCGGGACGATGGAATAGGGTTCGAAATCGAGCTTCAATGGCTGGCAGGCGGCCAAGGCCAGCATCAGGATGAGAAGGACCTTTCGCATGCGCCTCTCCTACAGCGCCTCGGCATGCAGGCGATAAAAGCGGAAGAACAGGTGCTCGATCGGCAGGACCTCCACCGACTGAAAGCCGGCCTCCCGAGCGTAGCGCCGCAGGGTGTCCATCCGCATGACCGTGCCGGTGCCGGCCGAAGGGGAGTCGGCCATCCCGGCCGGCAGGCAGTGCAGAACGCTCCACCCGTACATCATCCACTCCACGTCGTTGCCGGAGGGCGTGAACTCGTCGCCCACCCGTTCATCCACCACCAACACCGCGCCGCTCCGGCCGGCCAGCT
>JAEURL010000491.1 GCA_016789165.1 Anaerolineales bacterium
GTGGCGACGCTGCTGCGAGGCACACTCACCCCCGCGATCCTGGCCCAGGGCTTCGGCATCGCCGTGCTGCTCGGCCTGATTGGCGGGGTGTATCCCACCTGGCGCGCCGCGCAGTTGGCGCCGAGCGAGGCCATGCGCTACGAGGGCGGCAGCGGCGGCGGGGCCGGCCTGCCGGGCGAGCGTTTCCTGCCGGCCTTCCTGCGCGGCCTGCTGCGCCGGCCGGCCCGCACCGCCGTGACCGTGGCCGGCCTGAGCCTGGGCGTCGGCTTCGTCGTCGCCCTGATCGCCATGACCGACGGCATGCTGGCCGAGTTCGACCGGCTGACCGGCGCCGGCCAGTCTGACCTGGTGGCCGAGCAGGCCGGCGCCTCGGACATGGAATTCTCCGAGATCGACGAACGGGTGGCCATCCGGCTGCGCGCCCGCCCGGAGGTCAAGAACGTCTCGCGCGTGCTGTTCGGCTTCCCGCCCATGGACGAGGCCACCTTTGTGATGCTCTTCGGCCTGGATCCGGGCGAGCCCTATATCCAGCACTACCGCCTGAAGGAAGGCCGGCTGCCGGCCCGCACCGGCGAGATCGCCCTGGGCCGCTTCTTCGCCCGCAGCCTGGAGAAGGGGGTAGGCGCCGGCCTGCGGCTGGCCGGCACCACCTACCGCGTAGTGGGGATTTACGAGAACGGCTCCACCTACGAAGACGCCGGCGCGCTGGTGCTGATCAAGGACGCCCAACGGATTTTGGGCAAGCCGCGCAAGGCCTCCTTGCTGGCCGTCCAGCTGCATGACCCGGACCAGGCCGAGGCGCTGGCCGCGCGGTTGAGCAAGGATTTCCCGGAGCTGATGCTGGCGCCGGCGGCCGGCTTCACCCAGCGCCTGCAGGACTTCGCCACCATGAACGCCGTCCTGGGCGCGCTGGTCACGGTGACGGTGGCGGTGGGCGGCATCGTGATGACCAACGCCATGCTGATGAGCGTCTTCGAACGCACCCAGGAGATTGGGGTGCTGCGCGCGCTGGGCTGGCGGCGCCGCCGGGTGGTGGGCCTGATCGTGCTGGAGTCCCTGGCCCTGAGCGTGGTGAGCAGCGGCGTGGGCGCCGCCATCGGGTATGGGCTGAACCAGCTGCTGCTGCTGCTCCCCGAGTTCGGGGCCTTCTTCATGCCGGCCTACTCGGCCGACACGTTTATCAAGGTGCTGCTGCTGGCCGTGGGGTTGGGCACGCTGGGCGGGCTGTATCCGGCCTGGCGCGCGGCCGGCCTGCGGCCCATCGAGGCGCTGCGCTATGAGTAACTCCCTCCCGGTGGTTGAAACCCGCCAGCTGGTGAAAGTCTATGGCGACGGCGCCGACGTGCGCGCCCTGGACGACGTCACCTTCAGCGTTCAGCCCGGCGAGTTTGTGGCCATCGTCGGCCCGTCCGGCGCCGGCAAGTCCACGCTCCTGCACCTGCTCGGCGCGCTGGACCGGCCGACCAGCGGCGACGTGATCCTCCGCGGCACCTCGCTGGCCAAGGTGCGGGACCTGGACCGCTTCCGCAGCCAGACCATCGGCTTTGTGTTTCAGATGCACAACCTGATCCCGACCCTGACGGCGGTCGAGAACGTGGAAGTGCCGATGGCCGAGGTGCGCCTTAGCGGCCGGCAGAAGCGCGAGCGCGCCCGTGAGCTGCTGAAGCTGGTGGGGCTGGAGAAGCGCGGCCATCACCTGCCCAACAAGATGTCCGGCGGCGAGCGCCAGCGCGTGGCCGTGGCCCGGGCGCTGGCCAACCGGCCGGCCATCCTGCTGGCCGACGAGCCCACCGGCAACCTGGACTCGCACACGACCGACGAGATCATGGACCTGCTGACGGCCCTGAACCGGGATCAGGGGACGACTCTGCTGGTGGTGACCCACAACCCGCAGGTGGCCGGCGTGGCCCGGCGCGTCATCACCCTGCGCGACGGCCGGATCCAATCCGACATCGCCTTCGAGAGCGCCTACGAGAAGGACCTGATCGACCTGAAGCACTCCCTGCTGGGGCGGGCCATCCTGGCCGGCAACGGGGACCTGCCGGAGGAGCTGCGCGACGCGGCGCCAGCCCTGCGGCAACTGCTGGCCAAGGTGTAGGGCCGCGCCGGGCGAAGAAACCATCCAGGTTGGCGCCGGTCCAATCGAGCAGCATCAGGAGCACTACCAGGGGCCGACTGCCGGCCCAGGCCCGGCGGCCTGACGCTGGCCGGCCAACCGCGCCCCGGCTGCGGGGCGGCGGAGGGTGCTCCCAAATCCCTACACGGGCGTATTATTATCAGGAGAAGAAAGGGACCTGTCATGACTATCGGCATCGTCACCGACACCACCTGCGATATCCCGGCGACTCTCGTCGCCGAGCACAATATCGTCGTCGTGCCGGCCTACGTCAACATGGGGGAAGAGAGCTACCTGGACGGCGTGGAGCTATCCCGCGAGGAATTCTATACGCGCCTGCCCGGCTGCAATCCGCCGCCGACCACGGCCGCCCCCAGCCCCGGCCAGTTTCAGCAGGCCTACGAGCAGCTGGCGGCGCGCGGCGTGACCGAGATCCTGTCCATCCACCTCTCCAGCACGCTCAGCAACCTGTATGCGGCGGCGCAGATGGCGGCGCAGGCCATCGAGAACGTCAAAGTGCTGGCCATCGATGCGCGCCAAGCCAGCATGGGCCTGGGCTTCACGGTGCTGGCGGCCGCCCGCGCGGCGGCGGCCGGCCGAACGCTGCCCGATGTCGCCGAGATGCTCAAGGGCCTGATCCAGCGCACGCACCTGGTGGCCGTGATCGACACGCTGGAGTTCCTGCGGCGCAGCGGCCGGCTGAATTCCCTGCAGGCCGGCCTGGGCAGCCTGCTGCAGGTCAAGCCCATCGTCAAACTGCACGATGGGGTGATCCTCACCGAGCGCGTGCGCACGCGCGGCCAGGCCATGCAGCGCCTGCTGGCGCTACTGCACGAGCGGCTGCCGGTGGAGAATCTGGCCGTGATGCACGTCCGCGCCCGCGACCGGGCCGAGGAGCTGCTGGCCGAGGTGCGCCACCTGCTGCCGGCCGGCGAGATCCCGATCATCGAGGCCGCGCCGGCTATCGCCGTGCACGTCGGCCCAGGGGCCCTCGGTTTCGTGAGCGTGTCCGCGGAGCAATAAGCCCCGGCCGGCGTCCGCCCCGGTTTAGGGGGTCAGGGGCAGGGTGATGGTGAGCGTGGTGCCCTGGCCGGGCGTGGACTCGGCTTGCAGGGTGCCGCCGTGCGCCTGCACCAAGTTGCGGGCGATAGCCAGCCCCAGCCCCATGCCGCGCGATTCATCCGATTTGTAGAAACGATCAAAGATGTGCGGCAGGGCCTCCGCCGGGATGCCCGCGCCGGTATCCTGGACGGCCACCGTCACCGGCTGGCCGGCCGGCGCCGCCAGCCGGACCGTCACCGTGCCGCCGGCCGGCGTGTGGCGCAGGGCATTGGTGAGCAGGTTGGTGAGCACCTCGCGGATGCGGACGGGGTCCACGTCCAGCAGCGGGATGTCATCGGCGCCGTCCACCCGCAGCGTCACGCCGGCCGCGCCAGCCGGGGCCCGCAGAGCGCCGGCCGCTTCCTCCGCCAGCACCTCCAAATCCGTCGGCTCGCGCTGCAGCCGGAGCGCCCCGCTCTCGGCCAGGGCCAGCGTGCGCAAATCCTCAATCAGGCGGTTCAGCACGCGCGTCTCGTCCAGGATCACGGCCAGGTGCGCGTCGTCGCGCGGATAGACGCCGTCCAGCAGTCCTTCCAGGTGGCCCTGCACCACGGCCAGCGGCGTGCGCAGTTCGTGGGTGATATCGGCCAGCAGCCGCCGGCGCTGTTCGTCGTTGGCGCGCAGCCGCTCGCTCATGGTGTTGAAGGCGCGCGCCAGGTCGCGGGCCTCGGCCGGGCCGCGCTCCGCCACCCGGGCGGTGTAATCGCCCTCGGCCACCCGGCCGGCGGCCTCCATCACGTCGCCCAGCGGGGCGGTGGTGCGGCGCAGGACTAACACGGTGAGCGCCACACCGGCGCCGCCCAACAGCACGATGGCCGGCGCCGCCAGGCCCCAGTTCCAGATCTTGATCAGCTCCGGCCCGCGCAGGCCGGGGCCGTCCGGGAATCGGCCGAACGGGTTGACCAGGAGGAAAAACGCCAGCGGGCAGGCCGCGCCCAGGAACAGGAACAGCACGGCCAGCAGCGCGCCGATCCGCCAGAAGAGGCGGCCGCGCCGCCGGCGCCAATGGTCTTGCGGCGGCCAGGGTTCGGTCTCCGGCCACCAGGGCGGGCGCTGCTTGACGAAGGGAGGCGGCATGGGTCAGGGACTGGCTGGCCGCTGCGGGGTGGAGGTTCGGGCGTGCCCGGCGGCGGTCATGGGCTCACTGATCATTGAACTTGTAGCCGACGCCGTACACGGTCAGGATGTAGCGCGGCTGGCGCGGCTCGGGCTCCAGCTTGCGGCGGATGTTCTTGATGTGGGCGTCGATGGCGCGCTCGTACGATTCAAAGGCCACGCCGCGCACGGCGTCCAAGAGCTGGGCGCGGGTGAAGATGCGGCCCGGCTGGGCGGCCAGCGCCGCCAGGATCTGGAACTCGGTGGGGGTCAACTCAATCGGCCGGCCGGCCGCCGTCGCCTTCAGGCGCGGCTGGTCCAGCTCGAGGTCGGCGGCGCGGATCATCTCGGCCGCCGGCCGGCCGGCCGTCTCGGCGCGGCGCAGCACCGCCCGGACGCGGGCCACCAGCTCCTTGGGGCTGAAGGGCTTGACGATGTAATCGTCGGCGCCCAGCTCCAGGCCCACCAGTTTGTCCGTCTCCTCGCCGCGTGCGGTGAGCATGATGATGGGCACGCCCGAGCCTTTGCGCAGGGCGCGGGTCACGTCCAGCCCGTCCAGCTGGGGCAGCCCCAGGTCCAGCACCACCAGGTCCGGCTGCTCGGCGCGGGCGGCGGCCAGGGCGGCCGGCCCAGTGCCGGCCGTGAGGACCCGGAAGCCGGCGTGCTCCAGATAATCGCGCGCCAGCTGGGTGATGCGGGCCTCGTCGTCCACCACCAGGATGGTCTTCATCGCGTCTATTCTAGCCAAGAGCGCGCGGCGCCGAAACCCGGCCGGCGGCCTCCACGGCGGCCACGGCGCGGCCAACCCCGTCCTCGGCCCGGATCTGGGCGCCCAGGTCCGCCGCGCGCTGGCGCAGCGCCGGATCACCCACGGCCTGCTGGATCGCCCGCGCCAAGCCCTCCACGGTGAGTTTCGAACGCGGAATGGGCTGCGGGCCGACGCCCAGCGCCGCCACCCGCCGGCCCCAAAAGGGCTGATCGCCCATGAACGGCGTGAGGATCGAAGGGACGCCGGCGGCCAGGCCGGCCGCCGTGGTGCCCGCGCCGCCGTGATGGACCACGGCCGCCATCTGGGGGAAGAGCCAGGTGTGCGGCACCGCACTGGTCATGAACACGTGCTCGGGCAAGGCCTCCCGTTTCAGGCCGCCCCAGCCGGCATACAGCACGCCCCGCTGCCCGGCGCGGGCCAGCGCCGCCAGAACCAACTCGGCCGCTTCGCCGGGCCGGCGGCTGGTCATGCTCCCAAAGCCGATGTAGACGGGCGGCGGGCCGGCCCGCAGGAAGGCGACGAGGTCGGCCGGCGGCGCCCAATCGGCTGGCGGCGGCAGAAACCAGTAGCCGGTCACCTCGATTGACGCCGCCCAATCCTGGGGACGCGGGATGACGCGCGGGCTATAGCCATACAGGGTCGGCCAGGGCTGCGCGGCGAACGGCCCCCACCGAGGCGCCGGCGGCAGGCCCAGCACTTGGACGCGGGCCTGATTGTCGGCGGCGCGGGTCATCTGCCACATCATCTGCCGGGCCAGGTGGTGCGAAGGGCCGTTGGCCCAGGCGGTCAACGGTGTCTGGGGCAGAGGGGTCAGGATGCTGGGAAACTCGCGCGTCGGCGTGAACGGGTAGAGGTAGGCCTGGACCAAGGGGAGGCCCAGTTTCTCGGCCAGGGCCATCCCAACGAAGAGCCCGCCCAGCCCGGCCACCAGCAGATCCGCGCCCTGCGCGGCCGCCAAACCGGCCGCCGCCGCCTGGCCGGCCAGCGCCTGGGCGGCGCGCCCCATGCGGGGCAGGATCTTGAGCCACTGGCCCTGCTCCAACAAGTCCTGCAGGCCCTGGGCTACGTCTTCCAGCCGGCCGCCCATATCGGCAAACTGCAGCCCATGGCTTGTGACCAGGTCGTGGAAATCGGCGGAAGCCAGCACGGTGACGTGGTGGCCGGCCTGGTGCAGGCCCCGGCCCAGCGCCACGTAGGGCTGCACATCGCCGCGGCTGCCTAAGGCAATCAGGGTCACTCGCATGTTTGAACTTTCCGGCAAAA
>JAEURL010000116.1 GCA_016789165.1 Anaerolineales bacterium
CCGGCCGCCTTTACCTCAGATTGCTGGAGCCGCGGCTTGAGAAGCACCAGGCCGGCCTGCATGGCACGGGCCGCGAAAAGCATTTCCGGAACAAAGAAATCTCCGGCCTCGAATTGGCGGCCGACCTCATCCATGGCCGCAATTAAGCCCTGCTTGAGAATGACCTCGGCTGGTTCACCCGCATCCAGGGCCGCCTGAACTAACTGTGGGACCAGGTCGGCCTCGCCCTCGATCACGTTTTGTCGCAGTGCAGTCAACCCTTCGATTGTCATGAGTTTCACCTTGGCCTCAACTAGGGTCTGCCGTCGGCCGCGTGCTGGAGCGCAGGCGCGGCCCGATAACGGCATCCGCCGCGTCATCATCCGGGATCGGCGGAACCTCATCAAACAGGTGCCATTGCTCGATATGCTCAACGCAGCCGCCTGCCTCGACCCGGACCGTCGGCCCCAGCGTTTCCAGTTCGAGAAAGCTGGCATTGGTGAAGATCTCAACGCTGCTGCCGAGATCCGGATAGGCGGCCCCTGGCCGATGGTCGAAGGTCTTGACGAACAGGTGGCCCGCCCGCCAGTAGCCCAGCCAGCCGGGAGTGGCCTGCAGACCGATCTTTTGCGGCCGGGGCTGAGCCGCATCCTGCTTCAGGAACACATACCGGGCGCCCCACGTCCAACGCGGGTCGCCCATATCCGTAAACGCCCACAACGTCATGGTATGCGTGGGAAGCAACTGCGCCGGCCAATCGCCGCGCGGGGCATGCGGCAGGATCGCCACGCCGCCGGGGGCCATGACCGAGAGCGCCCAGGGCGCCAGGTCCAAAGGCCACAGGCTGCGGTTGTACAAGCGATGCCGGATCTCGGCCCGGGCTTCAGCCGGCGGCAGGCGGATCACGACCTCTTTTTGAATACCAGTTTCAGCTTCAACAGGTTGAGTCAGGCGCACGCCGTCGGGCAAGGGGTCCGCCGCCACGGGTTCGTTATCGGGCACATAAGTCCGCCAGGGGTGTTCCGGCGCGTGCCACAGGCGATGGCCGCCATACAGACGCCAGGCCGCGCCGCCGGTCTGGCCCAGATCCGCCTCCACTTCCTTGAATTCGTTCTCGCGGCCCACCAAGCCAAACCGGATGAGCCGCGGGCCAACGCTGGCCGTCGCCACCAACTCAACCCGACCATTGGACAAAAGGCAGCAATCCCGCCAGCCGCCGTAGGCAATGCGTGAAAAATGGACCATTGTGGGGGAGGGGTTGACCGGCCCCGAGCGACAAGCCCAGGCGCAGATAATGCTAGAATACCGGTGATAATGGTCCTGCCACAGGAGGCGCCGCCGACATGGCCGGCGCCCCCCGGGCAGGCGTTATCGCTGATAGAGACGGATGTCAGCCGCCCAGCACGGCATCCGTCTCTATTCTTTCTTGAAGGCCGCCACCTGATCCTTGGCTACCACCATTACGCCAGTGTCCACGCCGTACGGCAGCATGCCGATGCCGTTCTTGAACCAGTTGTCCAGATAGCTGCTGCGGTGGTTGCAGACGTAAAGCAGCTGCACGCCCACATAGGCCATCATGTAGGTGCGCTGCACCATGGTTGAGTCGATGGTGCCGTCTTCCAGGCCGGCGATGATCGGCTCCGTGATGTCAAACGTCACCGCTTTCACCTTGCCGACGTTGTTGGTTTGTCGCAGCGCCGCCGCGACGCCGGCGCCAACCGCATTGATGCTGCTGACCAGATTGATATCGGGGTTGGCCTGGAGCATGGCCACCACGGCATCCGTTGTGGCCGCGTCGTCATTCTTGTCGTCGACCACCGTGGCGACGGTAACGCCGCCCGCCTCAGCCAGGGCGTCCTTGATGCCCCGGATGCGCTCCTCGAGGTTGAACTGGCCGGGGACGCTCGCCAGGCCCACCTTGCCTTGGCCGCCCAGCACCTCGATCATGCGCCGGCCCATCGCCCGGCCGGCCTGGTAATTCTCAGTGCCCAGATAGGTCAGGCGCTTGCTCTTGGGGGCATCGGTATCCACCGTCACCACCGGGATGCCGGCCGCGATCGCCTTGTCGATGGCGGCGGCGATAGCGTCCGGCTGCAAAGCGGCCACCACCAGGCCGGCCGGCTTGGTGGCGATGATCTGTTCCAGGGCTGTCACCTGGGCCGGCGTGTCAAAATCTGCCGGGCCGGTGTACTCCCACTTGACCCCCAGCGCGGCCGCCGCATCCTGGCCGCCATATTGCGCATCCAGCCAATAGGGATGGGCGGCCACGTTCGAGACCATCACATACTTCTCGTTGGGATCGCCTTTCGGGGCAACCTCAGCAGCAGGCGCCGCTGTCGGGGTGGCGGTTGAGGCGCAACCCGCCGCCAGCGCCGCCAGCCCGGCCATACCCAGGAACTGCCGGCGGCTGATGTCCTTGCTCATGTGTCTCTCCTTCTGCCAAAAGATGATTCAAAGTTCGGAGACGGCCAGGCGGGCGGGACAGAGTCTGTAATTCGATGGACCTCCTTATAAGCGGTGGCCGGTTCTTGGCTTCAAGAACGGTTGCGGCGGTTGAGCATATCGAAAGTAACGGCCGCAATCAGGATGGCGCCGCTGACAATGCCCTGCCAATTGATGGACACGTTCAGCAACACCAGGCCGTTGTTGATGATGGCCATCAACAGAACCCCCAGCAGCGACCCCAAAACAGTTCCCTCGCCGCCCTGCAGGCTGCTGCCGCCGATGACGCACGCGGAAATCACGCGCATTTCAGCGCCGCGGCCGGCCAGCGGAAAAGCCGAGCCCAGACGGGAGGTGGCGATAATGCCCGCGAATCCGGCCATGACACTGCAGAAGACATAGATGGCGATCCGGACCACGTCCACCGGAATGCCGGAGAGCAGGGCGGCCCGCTCATTGCCGCCCACGTAATAAATCAACCGCAGCCAACGCGCGCGCCGGAGCAAGACATCCGCCACCGCAACCAGCCCGACCACGAGCAGGACTGCCAACGGCACCCCCCAGAGACTCCCCTGGCCCAGGAATAGGAAATCGGCCGGCAAATTGGAGACCGGATAGCCGCCGGAAATCACGAGCGTCAGGCTCGAGGTGATGCTCATCATGCCCAAGGTGGTGATCAACGGGTTGACCTTGACCTTCGCGATCAGCAAGCCGTTCACCAACCCGACCACCGAAGCCACCACCAAAGTGACGGGGATGGCCACCAACGGGCTCAGCCCGCGATGCAGCAAGTCGGCCACCACCATGCCCGCCAGGGCCAACACTGAGCCGACCGACAGGTCGAACCCCCCGGAAATCAAGACCTTGGTCATGGCGATCGCGATCAGGGCATCCGTGACGAGGCCAATGGCGACAGCACTCAGATTCTGAGAGGTCAAAAAGGCCGGCGTCGTGAAGGCCAAGAGAGTGGCGGCCACGGCGATGACCAGCACGATGCCCAATTCACGCACCCCCACAATTTGCCGGAGGAGACTTTGGCCGGCTGACCGGCCAGGGTCGGTCACCGCCAGGCCGGGGGCGCGGCGATCACGTTGTATCGTCATTCCAGGCTCCTTACTCATCCGGCCGGGATCGCGCTGCGGCCGGCCGCCAGGGTCAGAATGCGTTCTTCCGTCGCCTCGGCGCGGGTCAGTTCGCCGGCCAGCCGGCCCTCATGCATCACCAAAATGCGGTCACTGAGGCCGAGGATTTCCGGCATCTCCGAGGAGATCAGCAGGATGGCCACCCCTTGGGCGGCCAAGTGATGCAACAGAGCGTAGATTTCCGTCTTGGCGCCGACGTCGATGCCACGCGTCGGCTCGTCCACGATCAGCACTTTGGGCTCGATGGCCAGCCAGCGCGCCAGGATGACCTTTTGCTGGTTGCCGCCGCTCAGGTTGGCGACCTTTTGTTCTGTGCTGGGCGTGGCGATCTTGAGCTGCTCGATATGGAACTGGGTGGCCTGCCGCTCACGGCGGCGGTCGATCAGCCCCAACCGCGACAAGCGGGCCAAGTGGCTGACTGAGATGTTCTCACGCACACCCATGTTGAAGAACAACGCATCGTTGCGCCGGTCTTCAGAAAGATAGGCCAGCCCCCACCGCATAGCCTCGTCCGGTGAACGGATCTGGCGGCCGGCGCCGCGTAGTTGCACCCGGCCGCCCGACACTGGCAAAGCGCCGAACAACGCGAGCCCGACCTCCGTCCGCCCGGCTCCGACCAGCCCGGCCATCCCGACAATCTCGCCGGCCCGCAGCTGAAAACTCACCTCCGCAAAGTGGCCGGGGCTGGTCAACGCCTCCACGGTTAGGACAACTGCCTGCGGTTGGCCCGCCCGCTGGCCGTAAAGATCGGCCAGCTGTCGCCCCACCATCATCCGGATGACGGCCGGGATGCTGGTTTCGGCCACGGCCTCGGTGCCCACCAGCTGCCCATCGCGCAGGATCGTGACGCGATCGGCAATCCGAAAGACTTCCTCCAGGCGGTGGGAGATGTAGACGATGCACAGGCCGTCGCGCCGCAATTGTTGAACGACTTCGAAAAGCGCGGCGGCTTCATGTTCAGTTAGCGACGAAGTCGGTTCATCCAGGATCAACACCCGGGCTTCCTGGATCAAGGCCTTCGAGATCTCCACGACTTGCTGCTGGGCCAGGCTCAGCGAACGGATGATCGTTTGGGGGGAGATGGCCACTCCAAACCGATCCAGCAGGCGCTGGGCCTGGCGCGCAGCGGCCTGCCGATCTTCAAAGGCCAACGGCCCGCGCGCCGGCATGCGCCCACCGAAGACATTCTCGGCCACCGTCAGATTGGAAAAGAGGTTGAGCTCCTGGTGGACAATGCTGATCCCGTGCCGTTGGGCGTCCCGGGGGATCTGGATCGTGACCGGCTGCCCCTCGATCAGAATCTGGCCTGCGTCGGGGCGGTAGACGCCGCTCAGGATCTTCATGAGCGTGCTCTTGCCGGCGCCATTCTCACCGACCAGCGCATGCACCTCGCCCCGCCGCAGATCAAATGAGACCTGGCGCAGGGCCTGGACACCTGGAAAAGCCTTGCTGATCGCCTGCATTTGCAAGAAGGCGTTCATGACCCAACCCTGACCAGGCTATGGCCGTGGAAAAATATTCCGGCGCGCCGTCCAGTGCGCCACCTTGTGCAGCATCGCCTCCGCGTCCTCCTGGGTTTCAACATACACGCGCATAAAAAGGCCCTCGGGGGGCAGCGCCGCCAGCACTTTTTCCACCTCCTGGGGCTGGACCAGCAGATACAGATTTCGGCCGCTCTCAAGAATTTGGCGATACCGCGGGAGATAGTGCTCCGTATAAGTCGGGGGCGAGCCAGCGCCAGGCGTGAACTGGATGGCCTTGAGCGACGGGATGGTCAACAACGTTTCCAGCATGTTCTTCAGGCAGGCCGGCCCGTCCAGGTGGTAGGTGCCGTACTGGCACCAGTTCCCCATCTTTTCAATCTCCGGCACGAAAAACTCCCGAAACATCTTGGGCGAGATGACCGAGGAAAAGTCACAGGCGATCTGGTCGATCCGGCCCGGGGCCCACAGCCCCATCCAGGCCAACACATCGCCGCCGGCGTTCACCGGGGTCGTGAGCTGGTAGGCCTGCTCCATCAACTGTACCCAGACGGTGGAGATAACGTCCACGGCGTGGTGGACCGCGGCCGGCTGCAGCTTCAGGTCAAGGGCCAGTTTATCCATGCCGCGGATCAGGGAGAGCACGTCCGCGCCGTTGCCCAACTCCGGCTTTCCGACAAAATAGCGGCCGGGCGCCCCGGCGACTAAGCGCTCGACAATCCGCAGGATGGTCTGCCAGGTGGGGTTGACCGCCGCGTCGAAGCGCGAGTCCCAGGTTTCCCAATTGTCAATGATGGCCGGATACCAAACACTGGTCTTTTTGAATTCGGCCGGGCTGCCGAACATAGCCGCCATTGACATGGCACCCCAGTTCACATAGGTCACCGGCAGGGCCTCGCCGCCGAAGTAGTTATTCTCGAACCAGGCGAGGGCGCGCTCGTAGTTCAGATCAGGGTCGGTCCACCACTGCCGCAAGCCAGCCTGGTCTTCATCCGCGAGGGCCTCCAGGCCACCCAGCCACGAGCCGTTCTGCAAATCGGGAAAAGCTGGCAGCCGCGCGTTTTGGCGCGGGGCATGCACGGCAAGGCAGCACCGGTCAATGACCGCGTGATTCCAATAAGCCAGCAGGCGGTTTTGGGCGGCTTCCCAATCGGGCTTGAATTCCATGCTGTACCTCCGGTCCAGAGAGTCAGCCGGCGCTATCGGGAGTCTGACGGGGATCGACTGTCGCTGCCGGCGCCGGCTGGCCAAGCCGGTCTTCGCCGAGTGACGCCATCAGGCTCTCGACCATGGCACGCCGGCCATTTTCCGTCAGCAGGCCTTTTCCACTGGAGCCGCGCACCTGCAGTTCCACCAGATACGGCACCGACTGCTGAGGCCGGCTGGCGTTTTTGATCGCATCCAGGACCAGGCGACCGGTTAGGCGCCCGAGCGGGTATTGCGCGATGCGCACGGTGGTCAGAGGCGGATCCATCAGCGTGGCCATCGGCAGATCATCAAACCCGACCAGCCCCACCTCACCCGGAACCTGCCAGCCGAATTGCCGGCAGGCCAACAGGACGCCGATCGCCATCAAATCGTTGTAGCAGAAGATGGCATCCGGACGCCGGTCTTGCCGCATGAAAGCCTGGGCCAGGACGTACCCCCCCTGGATGGTTGGTGTTTGGCTGGCAACCAGCGCTGGATCATAGGGCTGGCCCGTCATTTCCAGGGCCTGGCGATAGCCGGCGAGACGATGCTTGGCTGTCACGCGGCCTTCGGGGCCGGCAAAATGCGCAATCCGGCGGTAACCTTGCTCGATCAAGTGCTGGGTCGCCAGCCGGGCGCCGGCGATATTGTCGATGTCCACATTGAGGTGATTGGCGGCTGTGGGCGGCTCACTGGCATCAATCGTGAGCAGTGGAATCTGGTCGCCGACGATGAGGCTCAACTCGGCCTGGGTCAAACGGCTCCCCCAAGTGATGACCGCATCCACAGCCCGACTTACCAGCAGGTTCAGGTAGTACCGCTCCCGCTCTGCGTCTTCATTCGCGTTGCACAGTAACAGGCTGTACTGGCTCTCCAGGAGTTCGTCCTCACACCCGCGGATGGCGGAGCCAAAGAAGGGATTGGAAAGGTCCGGCACGATCACCCCCACCGTATGCGTCTTGCCGGTGACCAGGCTGCGCGCCGTCAGGTTAGGCCGATACTGAACCGCCTGAATCGCATCCCAAACCTTCTGACGAGTCTCGGGTGTGACATACGGCCAATCATTGATGACATTGGAGACGGTTTTGACGGAGACGCCTGCGTGACGAGCCACGTCATGCATCGTTGCCGGTTTCGACCTGGGGTTCTTGGTCATCATGATTCCGTTTTATTTAGTACAACGTTATATACAACGTTATACTCAGCATATGTAATGGGGCCATAGTGATTAATGTCATGTCTTTCTGATGAAGACACAACGAGCCGTGGCGTATTCGACGATCCTAATCTGATAAACCTGGGCGGATTACCGAGGGCCTTCCACTTGCTCGACGACTTCGAAAATCGCCCCGTAATCCAGGGCTGCCGCCTGGCCGCGGGCCAACCGGAACAAGCAACGCGAAGCAGGCGTAGCACAAGGAGGGATCTGAACAGGCTCGACGCGTCGCCGCGAGGTGGCTCTTACAGTTGGCTTCGGCTATGTCGAAGGCAAACCGCTCACCGGAGGCCAAACGACCAGGTGCCCGGCCGGCCCGACCCCGTTCAGCGCGCTTCGGTTGACGTGCCAGTGTCGGCTGTGGCGCGCCGGCCGGCCCGTTCAGAGATTGGCCCTGCTTTGCGGCCGGTCGCTCTAGCGACCCGTAGATCCCCCCGTAAGCAGCGCTCCCACCCGCGCCCGCCACCACCGGCCGGTTCAGCCCGCCTCCGTCATTTGGAAGATACAAAGCGAGCCGGAAATCCTCCGGCCCGCTCTGTATGTAGCTGCCATGCGCCCGAATAGGAACCCGTTACACGCCGACATCCGCCGGCCGCGCAGTACAGGCGCAGGGCGCCCACAATCGGCCATGACCCGTTATTCCCGCAGGGCCGCCTAGGCCCGGCGAGCGCCCGTTTCAGGCCACCGGAAGGCGTCGCCTGTCGACTGCGCGCCACACCGCTGAATGGCCCCAAATTCTGCCCATCAAGGAAAAACCACACCCGTGATTTCTTCACACAGGCCCAGAAACTTCTCTTGCAGCCGTACATCGCCGGCCTGCGGGTGGCAGCGGCTTTCGGCCAGATGGTAAAAGTAGCGGCCGCTGACTTTGACGCGGTGATCGTGGCTCACCGCGAGCCAGGCCTGGGTTTCATAGCCCTGCTGCAGATCATCCGGTGCGCCCGGCCCGCCCATTTTGGTCGGCACCCAGCCGGGATCGACCGCGTTGGCGTAAACCTCCGGCCAGCGGCGGGCCACAGCCAGGCACAGCATCACGACATACAATTTTGAATCGGAATAACTGACGCGCCCCCGGCCCCTTTTGAAGTCCTCCAGTCGCGCCCGGCCCTGCAGGTGCATACCAGAGCTCAGGTAGATCAGGCGCCCGGGCTTTTGCATCAGACAGGTCAGCACATAGGGCGCGATGACATTGACGGCGAAAATCGTCTCGAGGGAAGCGTCATACACGCCGGCATTATGGAGCACCGCCTCGAACGGCCCCCACGCATTCGCTTCGTGCGCCACCTGCTTGGTGGCGGCGATATCGGATAGATCGCCAACGATGACGTGCGCGGCGCCGGGGACGCTGCGCAGCGCCTGCCGTCCGCGTTCGGCATGGCGCGCATGCAAAACAACTTGATGACCCTGATCCACCAACGACCTGGCCGCCAGCTGGCCCAGACCATCAGCAGCACCCGTGATCAGTATGCGCGCCATCGCAATCACCTCCGCAGCTCGACAGTCTCGGTTCCCGCAGCGCCGTGAATG
>JAEURL010000506.1 GCA_016789165.1 Anaerolineales bacterium
CGTCGCCACCCAACCCTTCACGGTCACGGTCGCCTCACAAGCCCGCGCCGGCGTCAACGTGATCGCCCGCCTGGCGCCGGGCGAGACGCCGGGCCTGCTGCTGCTGGCCCACTACGACACCCCGCTGACCGGCGGGCGCGACAACCTGGCCGCCGTCGCGGCCCTGGTGGAGATCGCGCGCATCTTCGCCCAGGATCGGCCGGCCGTGCCCGTCACCTTGCTCTTCGCCGACTCCGGCGAGTATGGCCGGGCCTGGGGCGCGCGCGCGTACGCCCAGGCACTGCCCGCCGGAACGCGGCCGCTGGCCGCGCTGGCGCTGGAGGCGCCGGACGGCCAGGCTTGGGCGGGCCTGCGCGTGGACGGCGCCGGTTATCTGGCCGGCTACGCCCCGGTCTGGCTGCGCCAGGCCACGCTGGAGGCGGCGGCCCTGGCCGGCGCCGAGGCGGCTGAGGCGCAGGGCCTGGACGAAGCCGCAGCCCGCGCCCTGCCCTTCGAGCCGGCCAGCCAGGCCTGGCTGCTGACGGCGGGCGTGCCGGCAGTGCGCCTCAGCCCGCAGCCCGGCGCGGGGAACACCGCCGGCCTGCCAGCCTTGGGGCGGACCGTGGAGACGTGGACGCGCGGCCTGGCGGCCCGCAGCGCGCTGCTGCCGCGGGCGGCGGCGGACGAGTGGCGGCTGGAGCCCGGCCGGAGCTTGCCTGTTTGGGCCATGCGCCTGGCTACCCTGCTGCCGCTGCTGCCGCTCCTCCTGGCGGCCGGCCTGGCGCTGTGGGCTGAGCGCCCCGACCGCCGGCTGTTTCTCCCCGAGTTGGTGGCCTTGGGCGGGGCCGGCCTGCCACTGCTCAACGGGCTGGCGGCCTTCTACGCGCTGGTGCGCTTGGGCTGGCTGCCGGCCTACGAGCTCTTCCCGGCCGCGCCCGGCGATCCATTTTTGCTGCAGCCGGCGGATTGGGCCGTGCTGGCGGCCCTGGCCGTGGCCGGCCTCTCCGTGTGGGATATCTGGCGCGTTCGGGGCTGGGGGGCGCTGGCCGGCCGGCTGCGCGTGCCCAGCCGGCGCGTGACGCTGCTCCTGGTCTTCGCCCTGCTGGCCCTCGGGCTGTGGGCCTTCAACGGTTTTGCGGCGGCCTTGTTGCTGGCGCCGGCCGGCTGGCTGTGGCCGTGGATCCGGCCGTCGCGCTTCCCGGCCGGCCGGGCCTTGAACGTCCTGCTGGCCCTGGGCGGCCTGCTGCCGGCGGCCGGGGTGGCGGCCGGCCTGGCGTTCACACCGGGCCTGGGCCTGGCGTGGTGGTTCCTGCTCACCGGGGCCGTCTACGGCCTGTTCCCTCTTCCGGCTGTGCTCGCTTTTGCCGTCGGATTGGCCCTGTTTGTGCGCTTCCTCAGCCTGGGCCGGCAGCCTGTGGAGTGAGCGGGCTTATCACGATAATAAAGAATCAGATTAGAGCCAGCTAAATGAAGGTGATAAAATTGCGCTAGATACCCCAGAAGAGTGAGGAGTCTATATGGCCGCCACCGCGTCGCGTTTCTCCGGATTTGTTGAAGGCGTGCTCTATCGGGGCCGGGAGGGGCACTGGGCCTTCATCTTTCACCGGGTTTCCGGCCTGGCCATCCTGCTTTTCCTGTCCATTCACGTCGTCGATACGTCCTGGGTGGCCTACTGGCCGGCCGGCTACGAAGAGGCCATCGGCCTGTACGGCAGCCTGCCCTTCCTGATCAGCGAGTACTTCCTCTTTGCGGCCATTGTCTACCACGCCATCAACGGCCTGAGCATCATCATCAAAGACACTTTCCCGAGCTGGTGGGACAAGCACCTGCAGGCCAACTCGTTCTGGAAAGTGATCGCGCTCTCCGCGCTGTGCTGGCTGCCGGCCGCGTACTTCGTCACCGTCAACATTTACAACTACCACCTCTGCCCGGCCATGGGCGGGACCTGCGGCGGCGCCGAGCCGCCGGTGCCGTTTGAGGGCCTGAGCCTGGCCTACCTGATCGTGCCCGTGGTCAGCATCCTGCTGGTGGCGGTGCTGGCCTACGGCGGCACGTTCAGCCCGTCGACCGTGGCCAAGGCGCCGCGCTACGTGAGCGTGCCCGGCCGCAACCTGGAAACCTGGCTGTGGCTGTTCATGCGCTGGAGCGGCGGCATCCTGATCCTGCTGGTCTGGATCCACGTGCTCACCAACGCCCTGCTGACCGGCGCGCACCACATCGATCTGGGCTATGTGGCCGCGCGCTGGACCCAGCCGCTCAGCTTCGGCTCGACCTTCGGCATCCTGATGCTGGCCGTGCTGCACGGCTTCAGCGGCCTGCGCGCGGTGCTCACCGACTACATCACCGGCGCCGCCGCCAACCGGGTGGTCACGGTCGTGACCGTCCTCGCCTGGCTGGCCCTGACCGGGCTGGGCGCCTACGCCATGCTGGCCGGCGTGCAGTCGTAAAGACGCGGCCGATTGCGTCTCCACATTATCTGGAAACTCCGCTCATGACCCAACATCATCAATTTGACGCCGTAATCGTGGGCGCTGGCGGGGCCGGCCTGATGGCCGCCCTGCACGCCTCCAAGGCCGGCAACGTGGCCGTCGTCTCCAAGCTCTATCCCACCCGGTCCCACACCGGCACGGCGCAGGGCGGCATCGCCGCCGCGCTGGCCAATATGGAAGAGGCCCACTGGGAATGGCACATGTTCGACACGCGCAAGGGCGGCGACGACCTGGTGGACCAGGACGCGGCCGAGATCCTGGCCCGCGACGCCAT
>JAEURL010000533.1 GCA_016789165.1 Anaerolineales bacterium
GTCGTGCCGTCCACCGGCTGTCTGAGCCAGTTTGCCCTGCACAGCGTGCCCACCGGCTTCATCCTGCAGCTGCCGCGCCAGGAGCGGCCGGATCATCTGCCGCCCATCAGCCCCTATCCGCGGCTGTTCGAGGTCTTTGAAGAGGCCGGCCACTGGCTGGACCGGCTGGGCCTGCGCAGCGCCGGCGCCCTCAACGACGACATCGCCGCCCGCCGCCTGCCCGAGATTGCCCTGGTGTCCGAGGCCCTGCACGAGGCCCGCATCGCGGCCATCGCGGCCGAGATCGTGGCGCGCCGTGACCGGGTGCGGGTGGTGCTGATCGCGGGGCCGTCGGCCTCCGGCAAGACCACGTTCTCCAAGCGGCTGGCCATCCAATTGCTGGCCAATGGCCTGCACCCTTTTCCGCTCAGCATCGACGATTACTTCCTGGACCGCGACCAGACCCCGCGTGACGCCAGCGGCCAGCCGGATTTTGAGGGCCTATCGGCCGTGGACGTGGCGCTCTTCAACGAGCACCTGCTGGGGTTGATGGCCGGCCGGACGGTCAGCCTGCCGCACTATAACTTCCGCACCGGCCGGCGCGAGGCCGGCCCGCAGATCACCCTCGGGCCGGACCACGTCGTCGTCGTCGAGGGCATCCACGGCCTCAACCCGGGCCTGGTGTCGGGCCTGCCGCCGCAGCGCGTCTACCGCATCTACGTCTCGGCGCTGACCCAGCTGAACCTGGACCGGCACAACCGCGTCAGCACCACCGACACCCGGCTGCTGCGCCGCATCGCCCGTGACGCCGCCACGCGCGGCTACACCGCCACCGACACCCTGCGGCGCTGGCCGTCCGTGACCCGCGGTGAACGTTTGCACATATTCCCGTTTCAGGAGCACGGCGACGCCATCTTCAATTCCGCGCTGGCGCACGAATTGGCGGTGCTGCGCCCGCTGGCCGAGCCGCTGCTGCTGCAGGTGCGGCCCGAGACAGCTGAATATCTGGAGGCCAACCGATTGCTCTCCTTCCTGAAGTGGTTCCGGCCGGCGGCGGCGGACGTGGTGCCCAGCAATAGCATCCTGCAGGAGTTCATCAACCCGAACGGCGGCCTGCTGAATAACCTCGACCTGAGTCGGCTTTATTTGCGCTCGTGACAATTGGAGCAGGGTTTGCGAAGTTATGACAAACCTGCGCGACGTTTGTCACCGGCAAAGTATGCCTCTCGTAGGTTGACGAGGGTAGGGAGTCCGCCTATACTGCCGGCATCTTCAGGCGGAGGGTATACGGCCTATGCGCCGAGCCGCAGTTGAGGAAAAGAATAGCTGGACGCCCTAGAGCACGCAGTGCTATACCGCCTGCGTGCTTTTTTGTTCATCCACCGTTAAGCTGGCTGAGACAAGCAAAGGAGCTCTCTGATGGACTACGGCATGATCGGCAAGATCGAGAAGGCCAAACGCTACGCCCAGGAGCGAAACCGCTTCCGCTTCCATAAATTCAACGTCACGTTCAACGGCGATAATAATTCCCATCAAGTCACATTTGACAGCGGCGTCTTCCACTGCGACTGCGAGTTCTTCGTGCTGCGCGGCCGCTGCAGCCACACCATGGCGCTCGAGCAGCTGCTCGATCAGATGCTGCCGGCTGCGGAGAACGCGCCGGCCTAAGGCTGGCCCAACTGCATAACGGGGAAACGGGCGAGGCCACCGGCCTCGCCCGTATCGTTTAAAGCCGGATGGTATAATCTTTTCGGCTTGATCCGGCGGGGACTCCCCCGCCGTTTGTCTGTGTGCCGGGGGGTGCTCTGGCGCCCCTTCCGGCGGAGGGCCCCGCTTGAAACGCTGGCAATTCTGGGCCGGAGTGGCGATCAGCGTCGTGTTCCTGTGGCTGGCGCTGGGCGGCCTGCACCTGGCCGATGTCTGGCAGAGCCTGCGCACGGCCAACCTGTGGTGGCTGCTGCCCGGCATCGCCGTCTACTTTGTGGGGGTGTGGGCGCGCGCCTGGCGCTGGCACTACCTGCTCAAACCCCTCAAGGCCATCCCCACCAACGCCATGTTCCCGATCGTCACGATCGGCTACATGGGCAACAACATCTACCCGGCGCGGGCCGGCGAGGTGCTGCGCGCCTTCATCCTGCGCCGCAAACAGGGCGTGCCGGTCAGCGCCAGCCTGGCCACCATCGTCGTGGAGCGCATCTTCGACGGCGTGGTGATGTTGATGTTCGTGATCTTCAACCTGAACGGCCTGGCCGCCCTCTCGCACGATTCGGGCTTCGTGGGCAGCATCCGCTCGGTGGCGGTCTGGGGCACGGTCGCCTTTGCCGTGGCGCTGGCCGTCTTCCTGCTGGCCGCCATGTTTCCCCACCAATCGCTGGGCCTGTTCCATCGTTTCGCCGAGCCCTTGATCCCGGTCCGCTTCCGGCCGCGGGTGGCCGGCATGCTCACCAGCTTCTGGACCGGCCTGGAGGCCCTGCGCTCGCCGCTCAGCATCCTGATGGTCTTTCTGACCTCGGTGGTCATCTGGCTGCTGGAGACGGCCAAGTACTGGTTCGTGATGTTCGCTTTCAACTTCAGCGGCTACACCGGCGGCTTTTTTGGCCTGATGCTGATGAACGGCATCGTCAACCTGGCCACCACCATCCCCTCGGCGCCCGGCTATGTGGGCACCTTCGACGCGCCCGGCATCGCCGTGCTGACGGCTTACGGCCTGGAGCGCAGCGTGGCCGCCGGCTACACCCTCACCCTGCACGCCGCCTTGTGGCTGCCGATCACGCTGCTGGGCGCTTTCTTCATGGCGCGCGAGGGCCTGCGCTGGGACAAGGTTCAGGCCGAGTACCGCGAATTGGAACAGACGGAGGCGGCCCGATGAGCGCCAACCCTGAAACCGGCCGTGTGGCTATTGTGGGCGCCGGCCCGGCCGGCCTGGCGGCCGCGTACGATCTGACCAAGGCCGGCCGCTCCGTGGTGGTCTACGAGGCCGCCCCGGAAGTGGGCGGCCTGGCCGCCGGCTTCAAGGCGCCCGGCTGGGAGTGGAGCCTGGAGAAGTTCTACCACCACTGGTTCGCGTCGGATGCCGCCATCCTGGGCCTGATCGACGAGCTGGGCTGGCGCGACCAGGTGCTCTTTCCACGGCCCTACACCGTGATCTATCACGCCGGGCGCTTCCATCCCTTCGACGACATCTTCTCGAACATGCCGCTCTTCCTGCTGCGGCACTTCTCGCTCATGGACGTCGCCCGCTTCGGCCTGGCCGGCGCCTACCTGCGCTTCTCGCCTTACTGGCAGCCGCTGGAAGCCGTCACCGCCGCCGCCTGGACGCGGCGCTGGTTCGGGGAGCGCGTCTACAACCTGTTCTGGCGCCCGATGCTGGTGGGTAAATTCGGCGAGGCCAACCTGGAGGTGGTCAACATGGCCTGGCTGTGGGCGCGCCTGCACTCGCGCACCACGCGGCTGGGCACCTTCCGGGGCGGCTTCCAGGCCTTCCTGGACAAGCTGGCGGACACGGTCCGCGGCCAGGGCGCCGAGATCCGCCTGGGCACGCCGGTGACTCAGATCAAGGCCCTGCCGGACGGCCGGCTGGCGGTGGCCACCGACCGCGGCGGCGAGAGCTTTAGCGCCGTCATCTCCACGTCGTCGCCGGCCCTCATGGCGCGCCTGGCCCCGGACCTGCCGGACAGCTACGCCGCCCAGCTGCGCGCCCTAAAGAGCATGGGGGCCGTGGTGATGGTGCTGGCCCTCAAACAGCGCCTGACCTCCTATTACTGGCACAACCTGCCCAAGGAGGCCGGCTTCCCGTTCCTGGCCCTGGTGGAGCACACCAACTACCTGGACTCGCGCTACTACGGCGGCGACCACATCGTCTATTGCGGCGACTATCTGGAGCCGGACCACGAGTACTTCCGGCTGAGCGATGCCGAGCTGCTGGAGCGGTACCTGCCCGGCATCCAGCGCTTCAACCCGGCCTTTGACCGGAGCTGGATCAAGCAGACCTGGGTCTGGAAGGCGGCCTACGCTCAGCCGGTGCCGCCGCTTAACCACTCGCGCAATATCCCGGCGCTGCGCACCCCGGTGCCCGGCCTGTACTTCGCATCGATGAGCCAGGTGTATCCGTGGGACCGCGGCACCAACTTCGCCGTGGAGATCGGGCGCAAGGTGGCCGGGATGGTGTTGGACGGCGCGGCCGGCCGCTAGCCTCCCCCGCGCCCCTCGGTTAAAACAGAACGACCGCGTGACTCAGTCACGCGGTCGCTGTTTATCAGGCGCAGTGCCGTCAACCTACTGGGCCTCCAGCCATTTCATGGCCTCGGCCGGGTCGGTGAAAAACTTGGCCGTGATCCCGGCCTCGGCGTATAGCTTCACCAGGCGCTCCATCCCCATCTTCGCCAGCACCTTCTCCGGCTGGACGATGGCCCAGAACTTCCAGCCGGCCTGCACCGTCTGGGGGAACCAGTTGGTCTGGCCCCATTCCACATCTTCCTGGGACAGGACCGTGTTGTTGCGGTCGTCCGACAGCCACTTGTGGGCGTGGTTCTTCTTCATCGCCGCGGTGCCGGCCAGCAGGAATTCGCGAAACTCTTTCCCGTACACGAACTTGTGGATCTCGTGGTGCACGATGTGCTTGTCGGGGTGATACCAGACGGTCACAAAGGGGGTGTCGAAAACGGTTTGCGAGGGCATGTGGGACTCTCCTTAGAAAGACGATGGACGTTGGGCGTCCGGCCTGATTAAACTGTCTTTCGGAGGTCCCGCCCGGCTCTGCATAAAGGCCGAGTGAAGGTGGCTGGGGCTAACCCGACTCGAACAGTCGGGCCGCCAGCCCGGGCGGCGGGTTAGCGGGGCGTTGCGTGGGGCCGGTCAGCGGATCTCATCCGGGGCGGCCGGCCCGCCTTCGTCCAGGCGCAGGCTGCGCCAGTCCGCGGCGTAGAAGATCAGGTAATCGCGGACGTGCTTGCTCCAGTACTGTTCGGTGTGGCCGCCTGGCTGGATGATGAAGGTGTGCTCCACCTTGAACCAGGTGAAGACCTGATCCAGCCAGACCGGGCTGCGGATCGTGGCGTCATTCTCGCCGCTATCGATGTAAACCGTGGGCTTGGGCTTCGCCTTGAGCTGGCGCGCCCACTCCAGCAGATTGCCCTCGTCGCCGTAGAAGACGGCCGGGCTGTGCAGGCCCACGCGCCCGAAGACCTCCGGGTAGCGCAGGCCGAAGTGGGCGGCCCAGCCGCCGCCGCGCGAGAGCCCGCCCAAGGCGCGGGCCGGCCGCGCCGCCAGGGTGGCGTAGTGCGCGTCGATGTAAGGGATGAGGTCCTTCACCAGGGCCGGGTCCAGGCGCTCGTCCCGCCGGTCGCGGGGCATGACGATGATCAACGGTGCGATAGCGCCGGCCTGGATCAGCTCGTCGGCCGCGGCCGTCACGCCCAGGCGCTGCCACTGGTCCTCGGTGAACCCGAGCCCGTGCAGCAGGTACAGCACCGGA
>JAEURL010000557.1 GCA_016789165.1 Anaerolineales bacterium
CGGCGGGCCTCAAAAGCGCCGGCGCCCCGGCCGCCGCGCTGGGCGGGACCGGGGCGCCGGCCGGGGTCTACAGGCGGCGGGCCTCCCGGATGCGTTTGTCCATCTCCGGGATGAGCTGCTGGTGCTTGAGCCACCACTCCGGGTCGCGCTGGGCATCCAGCTCCTGCACGGTCTTGCCCTGCTGTTCCACCCAGGTGTAGTACTTCAGGTTGTGCCACATCTGCCGCTGATCGGGCGTGCCATCCTTGATCCAGTCGGTCTTCTGGCCGTGGAAGATGCCTTCCAGGTAGGCGGCGCCGCGCGCCGCGTCGATGGGGCCGTAGCACTCGCGCATGCTGTCCATCACCGAGTGGTAGCGGTCGATGGCGTCGGTGCAGATGGTGACCACCACGTCCTGCTTGCCGAAGCGGTAGTGCTTGGCGGTCTTGATGGCGCCCAGCACGTTGCAGACGCCCGAGATGCCGAAGATGGTGGCCAGGACGCTGGCCTTGGCGGCCGGCACGCCGTAGCGCTCCACCAGCAGACGCTGGCCGGCCGGCTCGGTGAGCAGCTGCAGGCCCTTCTTGCACTCGATGTCGTCCAGGCACATGATGGCGTCCATGTTCAGGACGTTGTGGATCCAGGTGACGTGCTTGTCGCCGATGCCCTGGATATCGTGCCCGCCGTAGCCGTTGTTGTAGAGCGTCGGGCACTGGGTGGGCTCCAGCCCCACGATGCGGCAGTCCGGGAAGACCTGCTTGAGCCGGTCGCCGGCGGCGATGGTGCCGGCGCTGCCCATGGCCGAGCAGTAAGCGGCGATGCGGCCATCCCCCACGCCCTGGGCCTGCAGCACCTGCGCCAGCTCGGCGAGGGTGTTGCCGGTGACGTGGTAATGGAAGCGGTAGTTGCCCATCTCGGCGAACTGGTTCAGGATGACGGTGTCCGGCTGGCGCTCCAGCTCGTGGGTCTTGTCGTAGATCTCTTTGACGTTGGACTCGACGCCCGGCGTCTTGATGACCTGGCCGCCGTAGGACTCGATGCGCTCGAAGCGCTCGCGGCTCATGCCCTCCGGCAGCACCACCACGCTCTTGGCGCCGACGCGCCCGCCCACCCAGGCGCCGCCGATGCCGTAGTTGCCGGTGCTCGGCCAGACCACGGTGTGCTTGTTCACGTCCACCCGCCCGAAGAGCAGGGCCTCGGCCAGGCAGGAGTAGGCGGCGCCGACCTTGTGGGCGCCGGTGGGAAAATCGCGCCCGTACAGCACCACGATCGGGGCGCTGACGCCGGTCAGTTCGGGCGGCAGCACCTCGAACTTGATGGCGTTGTCGGCGCCGCGCCAGGTGATGTTGTACAGGTTGATCGGGTCAAGCGGCGCGCCGGTCAGCGCCGCCACGGCCCGCGCCCGGACGGCGGGGTCGATGCTGTGCGGGTGGAGCATTTCTTCGAAGGTGGGACCAAGGATGGCGTGGGACATAGGTGTTGATCGTGAAGGGGGAAAGCGGTTGATGGGTGAATGGGTAATGGCTGGTGGCTGGTTGCGATTCAGATCTCGCTCAGGGCGACGCGGCGCTTCTCGCGGGAGGCCAGCCGCGCCGCCTCGATGAGGCGGGTGACTTGCAGGCCGTCGGCGAAGGTCGGCAGATCGGGCGGCAGGCTGTGCTCGGTGATGGCCTGGGCCAACTGTTCCAGGAAGATCCCGAAGGCGCCGGCCAGGCCGCTGTGTCCGCGGGTCTCCTCCAGATAGGGCACCGGCGGGAAAAGGGTCTCGGGCGCCTCGGCGCCCATGCGCAGCAGGGCGGCCTCGTCGCCGAAGCCCGTGATCAGAAGCGAGCCCTCCGTGCCGTGGAGCTCGATCTGGGTGCGGGGCAGGGCGGTGACGGCGCTGTGGCGGAACAGCCCCACCACGCCGGCCTGGAAGAGCAGGGTGACCGCCCCGGTGTCGTCGGCGGCGTTCTTGAGGCCGGCCGGCAGGCTGACGCTGGTCAGCGTACTCAGCGTGGCCTCCACCTCGCGCACCGGCCCGAACCAGCGCTGGCCCAGGTCCAGGGCGTGGGCCGTGTAGCCGGCCAGCACGCCGCCGCCGTTGTCGGCGTCCCAGATCCAGCGGTTGTTGTCGTCCGGCAGGTCCAGGAAGTTGGAGAAGAAGTCGAAGGTCATCAGCCGCGGCCGGCCGATGGCGCCCGCCTTCAGCAGGTCGGTGATGTGGCGCAGCAGCGGCGTGTAGCGCAGGACGAAGGCCGCCGCGCCCACCCGCTTGACGCGCTCGGCGGACTCTGTCACCACGCGCGCGTCGGCGGCGCTGGGCATGAAGGCGATCTCGGACAGCACGTGCCGGCGGTTGGCCAGCGCCATGACCGCGTAGCCGGAGTGCGTGGCCGGCGGGGTGGCGATGCTCACCAGGTCCAGGTCGGAGTGGATCAACTGGCGCGGGTCGGCGTACCAGCGCGCAATGCCCTGCTCGCGCGCGAAGGCCTCCGCCCGGCCGGCCGCCCGCGAGGCGACGGCCGTCACCTCATAACGCGGGTTTTCTTTGAAGGCCGGCACGTGCACTTGCGCGCCGTAGTCCAGGCCGATGACGCCCACGCGGATCGGCATCCCGTTGCTCCGCCCGAATCAATCGCCGGCCAGGGTGACCAGCGCCCGGAAAGCCCGCATCGCCTCGACCATGTCGCCGGCCGTGTATTCCAGCCGGGTGCCGGAGGCGCGCACCGTGCCGGGCAGGAGGAAGGCCCGGTCGACGTGCTGCGGGAACATGAACTCCACCGCCAGCCGCACCGGCGCGGCCACAGCCTGCGGCTGCGGCCCCTGGCCGGCCTTCCGGCGCGCCACCGCGCGGGCGGCGGCCTCGCAGATCTGCTCGCGCGCGTCGCCGAGCGGCAGACACTCGGCCGCGTAGCGGCCGGTGGCCAGCTTGACCACGGCCACTTCCAGTTGATCCTGGCCGAGCAGGGCCTGGGCCTCCAGGCAGGCGGTCTGGTCGCCGCTGACGGCCAGCACGGGCGTGCGGTAGTGGCCGGCCACGGCCGCGTTCAGGCCGATCTCGCCCACGCGCACGTCGTTCAGCCAGACCCCGGCCACCTTGTCCGACCAGGTGTGGCACAACACGCCCTTCTTGGCGCCGGCCATGGCGTGGTAGCCGATCAGCAGCAGGCCGTCGTAGCCGGGCGTGTCGTCGATGCCCTGCAGCATGGAGAACGGCGACGGGCTGCCGGAGTGCAGGCGGGCGCGGGGGTCCAGCTCTTCGATCAGCAGCGAGCGCATGTGCCAGTGCGAGTCGCTGACCGTCACCGCCTGCGCCCCGCCCAGACAGGCGCCGTTGATGGCGGCGTTGACGTCGGCCGTCATCAGCCGCCGGCCGCGCTCCCATTCGCTTTTGCCGGGCGTGACCTGTTCCCAGTCCACGATCCCGGAGATGCCTTCCATGTCACAAGAGATGAGGATCCGCATAAGCTTGGCCGTCAGCGCTGACGAGTGAATCGAAGTTTAGCGCCGGCAATGGAAAAGTCAATCAAATTTCCGGGTGGAGGCGTTAGGGATTGGCTGGCGGGCCGGCCAGCGCGCGGCGCAGCGCCGCCAGGCTGGGCTCCACGGGCACAGCCGGCTCGGCCGCGGCCTGGATGGCGCTCTTGATGTCCTTCAGGCCGTTGCCCGTGATCACCACCACCACGCTGTCATCCGGGTGGAGCAGGCCGTCGCAGGCGGCGCGGCCCAGGCCGGCGTAGGCCGTGGCGGCGGCCGGCTCGGCGAAGACGGCGCCGTGCCGGGCCAGCGCGCGCATGCTGTGCAGGATCTCGCGGTCGCTGACCGTCAGGTAGCCGCCGCCGGTCTCGCGCGCCGCCCGCACCGCGCGCACGCCGTCCCGCGGCAGACCGACCGAGATGCTGTCCGCGATGGTTTCGGCTGGGCGCGGCGCGATGGTCTCGCCGCCGCTGGCCCAGGCGTCGTGCACGGCCGGCGAGCCTTCGGCCTGGATGCCCACCAGCTTGGGCAGCCGGTCGATCCAGCCCAGGGCCAGCATATCCTGAAACCCTTTGTGGATGCCGGAGATGATGTTGCCGTCGCCGACGGAGACGAAGACCCAATCCGGCACCTGCCAGATTTTGGGCGCCGCGCCGGCCAGCCCGGCGGAGCCGAGCGCCGTGAACTGCTCGGCGATCTCGAAGGCCGCGGTCTTTTTGCCTTCGCGCGTGAACGGGTTGTAGCCGGTGTTGCGGCAGTACCAGCCGAACTCGCGGGCGGCCTCCAGGGTCAGGTCAAAGGCGTCGTCGTAGGTGCCCTGGACCAGGAAGACGCGCGCGCCGTACATCAGCAGCTGCGTCACCTTGGCCTGCGGCGCGGTGTGCGGCACGAAGATGACCGTGGGCAGGCCGGCGCTGGCGGCCATGCCGGCCAGCGCGGCGGCGGCGTTGCCGGACGAGGCGGTGGTGACGGTGGCGGCCCCGATCTCCCGCGCCCGCGCCACCACCACGGCCGAGGCCCGGTCCTTGAACGAGGCGGTCGGGTTGCGGCCGTCGTCCTTGAGGAAGACGTGCTTCAGTTTCAGGTCCTGGGCCAGCCGATCGGCGCGGTAGAGCGGGGTCCAGCCGGCGTTGCGCAGCGGGGTGCCGGCCAGGCCCGGGTCTTGGACGGGCAGCAGCGGCAGGTAACGCCACAGCGAGAAATCGCGCGAGGCCGCGATCTGGGCGGGCGAGGTCAGCCGGCCGATGGCGGCGTAGTCCAGGACGATATCCAGGTTGCCGGCCTCCCCATGCTGGGGGCAGATGTAGGGGACCGCGTCGAGCGCGTATTCCGCGCCGCACAGCGAACAACGATAACCGAGAACGTTCATGGCATCTCCACAGGCCGGCCGGCCGCCGAGCCGTCCGGGTTGAGCGATTCGGCGCGCGCCGTTACCCGCACAGCGGGTCAAAAACCGCCGTGAACTCGGCGGCCTCGGTCACGCCAATCCACACATACAGCACCTGATCCTGCGCGTCCAGCAGGTAGAACTCCGGCGTGCCGAAGGGCCGGAGCTGCTGCTGGCGCGGCCCGTTGCCGTGGATGTCGGCGTTCTCAAACTCCAGGCAGTGGCGGTAAGCGGCTTTGAGCCCATGCACGATGGACTGCATTGTCCGGCAGTCGCTTCAGGTGGCCGAGTAGAACTCTACCAGCCGCAGGCGGCCGGGCGCCGGCGTGACCTGCAGGCGGGGCGGCGGCAGGGCCGTCCGCGTCGGGGTCAGCGGCACCCGCTCAGCCGTGATCGGCGTGACCGCGGCCGGCACGCTGACCTCAGCCGGCGCGCTGACCGCGGCGGCGGCCGCCGTCGGAGCCGGAGCCGGGCTCGCCGGGCCGCGGGCCAGACAGGCGGCCAGCCCGCCGGCCAGGCCGGCCAGCAGCCACATCGGCAGCCGGGGCATCAGTGGCCGCGCTCGCCGCGCACGTAGGGCAGCCCCAGGGCGGCCGGCGCGCCCAGGCGCCGGCGCATGGCCTCGCGCGAGCCGATGATCAGCACCACCACCGTGAAGGCGTACGGCAGCATCTGCAGGAAGAAGCCCAGGTACGGGTTGTAGAAGAAGGGATTGGCCAGACCCAGCAGGGTCTGCGGGCCCTGGATGTCCAGGATCAGCCGGCGCAGGGCGCCAAAGGTGTAAGCGCCGATGGCGGCCCGCCAGGGGTTCCACTGGGCGAAGATCACCAGGCCGACCGCGATCCAGCCCTGGCCGGAGGTGGTCAGCTCGCTGAACCAGCCGGGCGAGATGGCCAGGCTGATGGTGCCGCCGGCCAGGCCGGCCAGCAGGCCGCCCACGAACACGTACAGATAGCGCAGGCGGTAGACGTTGAGGCCCATCGCGTCGGCGGCGGTGGGGTTCTCGCCCACGGCGCGCAGATGCAGGCCGGGCCGGGTGTAATGAACGAAATACCAGACCGCGGGCGTCAGGAGATAGCCCAGGTAGACCATGATGCTCTGGTTGGTGAACAGCACCGGGCCGAGCAAGGGGACGGCCGAGAGCACCGGG
>JAEURL010000580.1 GCA_016789165.1 Anaerolineales bacterium
GGGCCTGAAACGTGCGCGTCGCCGGGTGGATCTTCTCGCGCCGCCGGCCCCCGGACGGGGGACCGCCGGCCGCCCGGCTGACCACTTCAGCCAGGGCCCGCGTGCCGGTGATGGGCCGGGCCGCGCCGATGGCCCGGGCGATGCGCCGGCTGAGCCGCTCCTCGCCGTACTCAAACAAGAGGTCGGCCAGCTCGTCCAGCGGCCAGGTGTTGACGATCTCGTCGGCGGTCAGGTCGCTGTCCGGGCCAAAGCGCATGTCCAGGGGCCCGTCGGCCTGAAAGGCGAAGCCGCGCGCCGCGTCGCCCAGCTGCAGGGACGACAGCCCCAGGTCCAGCAGGATGCCGTCCGCGCTCCCTTCCGCCGCCCACTCGGCCAGGCGCAGATAGGAGGCCTGCACCAGTTGGGCCCGCGCCCCGAAGCCGGCCAGGCGCTCGCGCGCCGCGGCCAGAGCCACCGGGTCCCGATCCAGCCCCAGCAGGCGCCCGTCTGGGGCTGACAGCTCCAGCAGGCCGGCGGCGTGCCCGCCCGCGCCCAGCGTGCCGTCAATATAGAAGCCGCCTGGCCGGGGCTGCAGGCCGGCCAGGACCTCGTTGTAAAGGACCGGAAGATGCCCGCCGGCCACGGCCTAGCCAGCCGGCGGCTCCATCGCCAGGTTCATGGCCGCGAAGCGCTGGGCGTTGAGCGCCGGGTCATTGATGACCTGCAGCTGCGCGTCCCAGCCGGCCCGGCTCCAGACTTCGATGTAATCCCCCACCCCCACGATCACGCAATCGCCGTCCAGGCCCGCGTAATCCCGCAGAAAGGTCGGGATCAGAATGCGGCCCTGCTTGTCCGGCTCGGCCTCGCTGGCGCCGGAGAAGGCCAGGCGCAGCAAGGCGCGATGGGTAGGGTCAGTGGGGCTCAAGGTGCGCGCGCGCGCCGTTAGCGCGTTGAAGGCCTCGGCGGTATAAATTAAGAGGTACTGCTCGTAGCCGCGGGTGATCACGGCCCCCTGGGCCAGCGCCTCGCGAAAACGGGCCGGGACAGTCAGCCGGCCTTTCTCGTCGATGGCGTGGGTGAACTCACCCATGAACATACGTTCTACTTTGCCTCTTAACGGCGAGACGCCGAGCTGGCTCGGCGTCCCACTTTGACCCACTTTTCCCCACAAGCCTGCACAGTATAGTGCACATTCCCAGCCCTCGCAATAGGGGTAGGAACATTTAAGGAGTTGTTGGGGCCGATTCCCATCCGGCTGGGGAATCAAAAACCCTCCGCAGCGGAGGGTCTCATGGGTCGGAGGGACGGGCGGGGCCGGCCTAGCCGGTCATGAAGATGGATTGGAGCTTGAGGGCCAGCGAGATGTCGCCGCCCAGGCGGATGCGGCCCTGCATGAAGGCCTGCATCGGGTTGATCTCGCCGTTGATCATGCCCAGAAAGTCGCTGGCGGAGGCCGTGAAGGTCAGCGTGGGGTTGGGCGCCTGGCCGGCGGTCACGGCGCAGGTGCCGCCGCCGAAGGTGGCCGCATACTGGCCGCCGCCCTCGCCGGTGACATCAAATTGCACAACGGCGTTCAGATCGTTGGGCGTGGCCTGAAAGCGGGCCGGCATCGCGTCGAAGACTTCGTGGATGGAGTTGGCGTAGGCCATGAGCAGGCTGGTTCCTCGCTGAGACGGATCAAGGCCGTCATTCTAGCGAGGCCGGCCCCGGCTGTCAAAGACCGAGGCCGCGGTTTCCGCCCCAAACCGGAGCCGACCGGCCGCTTTCTATGCTATACTCGCCTCAAGCTCAATATCGGCTTTGACCGAGAGGAGTAGGCGGGCTGTTTTGAGGACAGCCGGCGCTGATAGAGACGGAGGGTCATCGGCTGGAAGCCCTCCCCAGACGCCGCCGCCGAACGTCGCTCGTGAGCCCGTCGCCCAATCCGGCTGCCGCCGGGCCAAGCGGCGCGGGGACCGCCCGTTACCGCGGAGCAGAGAGTCCGTCGCCGGCCGCTGGCCGCGATGGAAATTGAGGTGGCACCACGGAAGGCCCAGCGCCCTTTCGTCCTCAGGGACGAGAGGGCGTTTTTTTGTGAGCACCGGCGGAGGCAAGCCATGACCATTCACGTGCTCGAACCGGAGCGGCGCACCCTGCACGGGCACTTCTCGCGCGACCTGCCGCCGGCCGTCACGATCGACCCCGGCGACAGCGTGATCCTGCGCACCCTGGATGCCGGCTGGGGCCTGGAGCCGCACCCGCGCGATGGCTCGCCGCGGCGCCAGTTCGAGCCGCGCCGGCCCGATCTGGACACAGGCCACGCCCTGTGCGGGCCGATCGCCATCCGGGGCGCCGAGCCGGGCATGACCCTGGCCGTCCACATCGACGAGATCCAGGCCGGGACGTACGGCGCCACCTACGTCGGCGCCTGGGAGCACCCGATCAACGAGCGCTTCGGCCTGCTGAAGAACGCGTTGCGGCTGGATTGGGAGCTGGACCCGGAGCGCCTGATCGGGCGCAACCAGTTCGGGCACAGCCTGGCCTTGCGGCCATTTCTGGGGGTAATGGGCCTGCCGCCGGCCGAGCCGGGCCAGCACAGCACGGTCCCGCCGCGCGCCACCGGCGGCAACCTGGACTGCAAGGAGCTGGTGGCCGGCAGCACCCTCTACTTGCCCATCGCCGTGCCGGGCGCGCTGTTTTCGGCCGGCGACGG
>JAEURL010000128.1 GCA_016789165.1 Anaerolineales bacterium
GGCCGTGGCGGATAGTGACGGTCTGCGGGTTGCTGGCGGGCGGCGGGGTGAACGCGGGCTGGCCGAAGCGCAGCCGGCCCCAGGTGGCCGGGACGTTGGCGCTCAGCTCGGGCGGCCAGACCTTGTCCGCCAGCGGCGGGCCGGCCTGGCTCTCGCGGTCGTGGTTGGCCACGCCCAGCCGCCAGAGGGCGCCGTCCGCCGGCCGGCCGGCCAGCCCCAGGGCCGTAAACGGCACCCGGAACGTGATCCCGCAGCCGCGGTTGTTCTCGCCGTTGTTGTAGCCGCCGACGTTGTTGTCCTCCCAGGCGCAGCCGGCGTCGGTGACGAAGCCGGCCAGGGTCACGCTGCCCCAGCTCGCGCCATTGCCGCGAAAGGCGGCCTGATAGTTGGTCCGGCCCTGCCAGTCGCTGAGCTGGGCCACCAGCTTGTAGGTGCTGGCGGCCGGCGCGTTGCTGCCGGCCGCGTCCAGGCCCAGATAAAGGGTGGCGCCGTCCCAGGCCTCCAGATTGGCCGTCACGTGGGCGGTGTCGTACCACAGCAGGCGGTCGAAGACGGCCAGGTACACCACCAGCTCGGTGTCGGTGTAGCCCACGCGCACGTCGGTGTAGTTCTCGCTGGCCGTCACGCGCCCGAACCAGAAGATGGCCATCTCGGAGACGCGGTCCAGGTTGCCGCCCGCGCCGACCAGGCCCGGCAGGTAGCGGGCGTTCACCACGCGCTGGCCCAGCCCGGCGTTGTACTCACGAGCCACCTGCGGCAGGTACAGGATCTGGCCGCTCTGCGCGGCGGCCGGCAGCGCCGCCGCCACCAGCGCCACCCCGACCATCAGCCGCCCGATCAGTTGCCCTGTGCGCATGACCCTGCTCCTTGGGGATAGCCTGGATCGGGAATTCCCGATTCTCCGCCGCCAGTGTTATACTCTGCCCGGGTCAACTCTTCCATCCACAAAAATCCCTATGCCTGTCCGCGTCCTTCTGGTCGACGATCACACCGTGATGCGTCAGGGCATCCGCATGCTGTTGACGCTCGATACTGACATCCAGGTCGTCGGCGAGGCCGCCAACGGCCGGGACGCCGTGACGCTCTGCCATCAGCTCCGGCCGGACGTGGTGCTGATGGACCTGCTCATGCCGGTCATGGATGGGCTGACGGCCATCACCGAAATCCGCCGCGACCTGCCCGAAATTGAGATCGTGGCGCTGACGAGCGTGCTGGAGGACAGCATCGTCACCGACGTGGTCCGCGCCGGCGCCATCGGCTACCTGCTCAAGGACGCCACCGGCGAAGAGGTGGTGCAGGCCATCAAGGCGGCCTCGGCCGGCGAGGTGCACCTCTCCCCGCAGGCGGCCGCCCGGCTGGTGCGGGACGTGCGCGCCCCGGACAACCCGCAGGCGCTGACGGCGCGCGAGACGGACGTGCTCAAGCTGCTGGCGCAGGGCAAATCCAACAAGGAGATCGCCCAGGCGCTCAACATCGGCGAGAAGACCGTCCACTCGCACGTCAGCAATATCCTGAGCAAGCTCAACGTGCCCAGCCGGACCCAGGCGGCGCTGTTCGCCATCCGCACCGGCCTGGTCTCGCTCAACGCCCTCAACCGCAACGTCTAGCGCCGGCCCAGCCGGCCCGCCAGCCAAACGCCCACGGCCGCGCCGGCCGTGTCGATGGCGACGTCGCTCAGCGCCGGATGCCGGCCGGGCGTCAGCAGCTGATGCGCCTCGTCCGTCAAGGCGTAGGCCATGGCCAGCCCCAGGGCCAGGCCCAGCACCCGGCCCCGCGGCCACGCCGGCCGCTCCCCGCGCAGGCCGCGCACGTAGGCGGCCCCCAGCAGCGCATACCCCAACGCATGGCCGCCCTTCTTGAACAGCGTATCCCAGCCGCCGAACTGCGGCAGGTCCCGGCTGGACGTGCCGGAGGCCCAGAAGATGACCAGCATGACGGCCAAGGCCGGCCCCCAGCGTTGACTGAACCGCAACCAGCTTTCCATCGTCTGACTCGTTGGTGCTAGAATCGCTCGACTATGCCCGACCTACCACCGCCCCAGCCCGAGAGCGGCGCCCAGCTGACCGGCGACGATATCACCGTCGGCGGCGACGTGGCCGGCCGTGACAAGATCGTCAATACGACGACGACCACCACCACGACCAACATCGAGGGCGGGCCGGCCGCGCGCTACGCCATCGTCGGCATCGTCCTGATCGCGCTGGCCGCCATCCTGGTCATCGCCTGGCTGGCCGCCCGCCCGCCGGTCCTCCCGGCCACGCCCAGCGCCACCCTCACCGCCACGGCCCCGCCGGCCCCGAGCGCCACGCCGGCGGTGGTGGCCAGCGCCACGCTGGAACCGGCCAGCGCCACGCCCACCGCCAGCCCGCCGCCGGCCACAGACACGCCCACCCCGCCGGCCCCCAGCGTGACGCCGACGCCGAGCGCCACGGCCACCGAGCCGCCGACCTTCACGGCCTCGCCCACCCCGCCCGCGGTCCTGACGCCGGGCGCGGCGGTGCCCGTGTACGACGCCTTTGACGACCGCTGCGTCAACGCCGCGCGCTGGGCGCTGCAGACCGTCTCCAGCGCCACGGCCCTGCGCAACGCCGCCGACTCCGCCACGCCGGAAGCCAGCGCCACGCCCACCCCGGAGCCGCCCGCCTGCCTGCCGGTGGAGGACCAGTTCTTCACCGAGGGCCGCGACGGCCGGCTGACGGTCTTCGTGGGCGTCGAGGCCGCCGGCTCGCACGGCCTGGTCCAGGCGCCGGCCGGCTGTTTCCGCGAGGCCGAGGTGGTGCTGGCCATCGACCAGGCCGACCTGCTGGCGCCCGAGCGCGAAATCTTCCTCAGCATGGGCGCCGCGCTGCAGCGCCGCACCGGACCCGCCGTGCTGGAAGTGCGGGTGCGGGCCAGCAATTTTTCCGGCCGCGTCGAGACCGATATCCGCCCGCGCCTGACCGTGCCGGACGGCACCCTCGATCTCAGCTCCACCCCCTACACCCTCGGCCAGCCAGTGACGGTGGCCCTGCGGGCGCGGGACATCGGCGAGGCGCCGGCCGGCGGCACGGCCGCCAATAAGATCCTGACCATCTATGTGAACGGGCAGCCGCTGGCGCCGTCATTTTCCATCATCGCCGACCCGTGCGACCTGTCGATCGGCTACCAGGCCGAGCTGCAGACCTCGCTGCTGGGCTTCTTCGACGAAGTCCGGCTGGCCCTGGATTAACCGCCGCCCGGCCTACCCGTCGCGGCCGGCCAGCTCCGCCACCGTGGCCTGGTGGCTTGCCCGCGTGATGGGATAGGCCCAGGCGAACAGGACCGCGCCCAGCAGCAGCGCCGCCGGCACCGGCCCCGCAAAGGCCCGGATGGCCTGCACGGCCTGCGGCGGCTGCTCCACCACCGCGCCCGCGGCCGGCGTCACGTAGCCGGCCCAGGCCAGGGCCTGCCCCACCAGCCACAGCGCCGCGCCCGTCCCCAGCTTCTGAAAGAAGGCGATGAAGGCGTAATACGAGCCCTCGCGCCGCTCGCCGGTCCGCAGCTGGTCATGCTCGATGATGTCCGGCACCATGGCCCACGGCAGCACGTAGGCTGTGGCAATCCCCAGCCCCGAGAACACGGCCAGCCCGTAGGCCAGGGCCACCTGGTCCGGCGGCAGCGCCGCGATGCCGAGCGCGGCCGCGCCCCAGGCCGCCATGCCGATGATGAAGGCCCGGCGCTTATCCAGCCGGCGCGCCAGCCAGACCGACAGAGGCACAAAGGCGATGGCCGCCGCCTGCGCGGCCAGCACGAAGTAGTTGGCCTGCTCCGGCACGCGCAGGTAGTAGCTGGCGAAGTAGACGAGCACGGCCGAGAGCAGGCTGGCCGTGGTCCAGCTCAACAGGTACAGGCCGGTCACCATCCAGAACGGGAAGTTGCGCAGCGTGGCGCGCAGGCCGGCCAGCGCGGGCAGGGACTGGGCCGGCGCCGGGCTTTCGCGGCCCGCGGTCACGCGGAATACGATCAGGGGCGGCGCGATGGCGAGCAGGCCCAGCCCCAGGCCGAGGCCCGCAAACAAGGCGCGCGCGTCCGGGATCACCCAGCCGAGCACCGTGGCCAGGATGACGGCGCCCAGCGCCCCGCCGATGGCGTACACCATGCGGAAGCCGTTGAGGGCGCTGCGCTCGTCGTAGTCCTCGGTCAGCTCCGGGGTGAGCGCGTTGTAGCCCACGTGCACGGCGGTGTAGGCGGTATCGAACAGGATGAAGACCACGGCGTAGTAGGCGGCCAGGCCGGCGGGCGGCAGCGGCGGCACCAGCCACATCAGCCCGAAGGCCAGCCCCAGCGGCACCGCCCCAAACAGCAGCAGCACGCGCCGGCGCCCCCAGCGGCTGCGCAGCCGGTCTGAGAACATGCCGAAGAGCGGGTCGTTGACGGCGTCCCACAGCCGGCCGGCCGCCACCGCCCAGGCCGCGTAGTCCGGGCGCAGGCCGGCCACATCGGTCAGGAAATACAACTGAAAGAAGGCCACGATGGCCAGCGGCGCGCTGGTGGTCAGGTCGCCGGTGCTGTAGAGCAACTTCAGGCGGAGCGGCAGGCGATGAGTGGGCATAGTCTTGAACCGCGAAGGGCGCGCCGAGCGCAAACGACTCGCTCAGGGCGCGTCCGCTAGGCGTGCTGGGTGTTGGCGCCGTTAACCCGGACGGCCTTTCGCTAAACTGACGCGCGCCAGCGGGAAGACGTCCAGCAGCACGATGGCGTCCAGGGCCGACGGCAGGCGCGTGTCCGCCGGCAGGGCCAGCGTCACCGTCCACACATTGCCGGCCGCGTCGGCGCGCGCCGTGAGGCCGGCGTGATAATCCAGCGGCACCGGCTCGCCGGTGCGCGCGTCCAGCAGCAGCAGCCCCGGCAGGTGCTCGGCCAGCGGGTAGGCCGCGCCCGGCGCCAGCCGCAGTTGCGCGCTCACCCGCCCGGCGTGCGGCCCCGCCGGCGGCTCGAAATCGACGCCGGCCAGGCTCACCCCCGCCGGCCGCCGGTTGGCCGGGCCGGCGTACGGCCGCGTGACGTAGGTCCCCACGGTCAGCAATTTCTCGATGACGTTGGTGCCCAGGCCGGCCAGGGCCAGCAGCGGGCCGAAGGTCGGGATGGCCAGCAGATCGGTCTCGGCGAAGGCGGCGGCGCCCGGCCGCACCCGCCCGTCCGCGCCCAGCCGGCCGCGCAGCTCAAAGCGTTTGAACGGGATCGGGATGCCCGTGACCGCCATGTGGAAGCGCCGGTTAGCCAGCTGAAAGGCGTCGCCCTGATACCGCCCGCTCAACGGCAGGCGAAAATCGGTGGCCGGGTCGGCGGCCAGTTGGCCGGCCGCAGCGCGCCGCGCCCCGATGGCCCAGGCGGTCACCCGCCCGCCGCCGCGCGCGTCCGGGGGATCGAGGGCCACCACGCCCACGATCCAATCCATGTAATCGAAGCCGATCTGGTTGAGGCTGGGCAGCATGGTGGGGATGGGCACGGCCAGCCGCGTCCATTCCAGCGCGCCCACCTCGTCCACGCCCATGGCCAGGGGCAGGCGGTCCGCCTCACCAGGCTCCACCTGGAAAGCCAACTCAGCCGCGAAACGGCCGGCCCGCCGCCCGCCCAGGGTCAGGTTGCCGAGCGCCAGGCCGCCGGTGTAGACCTCGCCGGCGGCGCGCAGGGTGTAGCGCCGGCCCGGCTCCAGAAAGCCCTCCGGAAAGACGTGCAGGTAACGGCCATCGGCGGAGACCTCCCAGTGGAAGGGGAAATCCGGCTCGGCGCGCACCTCCAGCGCGCGGCGCGGCCGCCCGAACACCGAGCGCGCCAGGCGGGCCGGCCCGCCCTCGCCGCCGGCCGGCGCCTGCAGTTTGAGCGTAATCACGGTGGCGGCCGGCAGAGCCGGCGGCGCCGCCTGGACTTTGCCGCCCGGGCTGACGTAGACGAGCGCGGCGGCGCCATCCGGCCGGTCGCGCCGGTCGCCGGCCAGGCCGCGAGGGGTGGCGTGATGCCGCGGGTAATCGTTTGGCACGTTCCAGTCCAGGCCGTGCTCGCCGCCGATGTAGACGCCGGCCCAACCCAGGGCCGGCGAGCCGTTCAGGTCGTTGCGGTCGCGCAGCTCGGGGTCGGCGGGCGTGGTGTCCCAGGTCCAGCGCACGGCGCCGTCCGCGGCCTCCAGGGCATACAGCCGGCCGTCGCCGGCGCCCACGTAAACGATCCAGCCCGCGCCCTGCGGCGCCCGGCCCAGGGCCGGCGACGAGCGGATGGGCGCGCCCAGGTCGCGCCGCCAGAGCAGGCCGCCCTCCGGCCGCAGGGCGTACAGGCTCCCGTCGGTGGAGCCCACATACAGCGCGCCGTCCTCCCCCACCGCCGCCGAGCTGTAGATGTGGTCGCCGGTCTTGAAGCGCCAGCGCACGCGCCCGCTGGCCGGGTCCAGCGCGTAGAAATAGCTGTCGAACGAGCCGATATAGACCGTGCCATCCGCGCCCACGGCGGCGGAGGCGGCGATAAAGCCCAGCGTGCGGCGCGTCCACTGCTCAGTGCCATCCGGGCGCACGGCCCGCACCAGGGTGTCGTTCGAGCCCCAGTAGAGGGTGCCCTCCGCGCCAAAGGCCGCGCAGGACCAGGCGTTGGCGCCGGTGGGATAGACCCACTTGAGCGCCCCCTCCGGCGCCACGGCGTAGTAGTTGAAATTCGTGTTGCCGGCGTAGAGCGTGCCGTCCGGGCCGACGGCCACGTTGCCCTCCCACCAGTTGTTGTAGCTGGCGCGCGGCGCCACGCGGGCGTCGAAGGCCCACACCAAGGCGCCGTCCTCGGCGCGCAGCCGGCGCAGCCGGCCGTCGCCCGACGGAAAGACCACGTCCCCGCCGGCCAGGAGCGCGCCGGCCGAGTCGATGATCTCGCCGGTGCGGCAGCGCCAGCGCTCGGTGCCGTCCGGGTTGAGGGCGTAAAAGCAGTGATCGGCCGAGCCCACGTAGACCACGCCCCGCCCATCAATCACGGGCGTCGAGAAAATGCCCTTGCCGGTGGGGAAGGACCACGGGTGGCCGCCGGCGTATTGCGCGCGCAGCGGGCTGCGGCCGGTGTTGCGCGCATCGCGGCGGAAGGTGGGCCAGGGCGCGTCCGCCTGGACGGGCACGGCGTAATCAAAATCGCTCAAGGCGGCCTCGGCACGGGAGGGACGGGCAGTCATTGGGTGAAGGGTGGGCGCGGCGGGAAGTATACGGTCAGGGCCGGCGGCTGGCAATTGTCCGGACCCCCCTGACCTGGGCGCAATGGCGCCGCCGGCTGTTCTGGCCTACAGTGATAGGGGCTGTTCGCCCCTTGGAGCCGGCCCCATGCCACCTGAAACCTCTGCCCGTCCCCTCCGCGCCGCCGCCCTGGCCCTGGCCTTGGGCTTGGCCCACGCCGGCCTGCTCCTCGGCCTGCTGGCCCACGCCCGGCCGTCGGCGGCCGCCTCCGCCGGCCTGCTGCTCTCGGCCGTGTACTACGACACCTACCTGCCCAACGAGCCGGACGAGGCCTGGCGCCTGACCAATGCCGGCGCGGGCCCGGTGGACCTGGCCGGCTGGACGGTCACCGACCAGCAGGGGACGGTGACCTTGAGCGGGACCCTGGCGCCGGGCGCCAGCCTGTGGGTCGCGCGGACGGCCGTCAGCTTCACGCTTGAGTTCGGCTTCCCGCCGGCCTTCGAATACGGCGGCGACTCCGACCCGGCCGTGCCGGACCTGGCCCGCGCCGGCACGCTCTCGCTGAGCAACAGCGGCGACCGCCTGCTCCTGCAGGACGCCGGCCAGGCCCTGGTGGACTCGGTGGTCTGGGAGAGCGGCCCGGTCACCGGCACCGGCTGGCTCGGCCCAACCATCGCGCCTTACGACCAGGGCTTCTTCGGGCTGGAGGGCCAGATCCTCTACCGCAAGCTGGACCAGGCCACCGGCCGGCCGTTCCCGGACACCGACCAGGCCGGCGATTGGGCCCAGGCCTCGGACGACGACGTCAACGGCAAGAAGGTGTTCTATCCGGGCTGGGATCAGGACCTCTACTTCCAGACCTATCAGATCACGCAGACCGCGGCGCTTACTTACCTGGTGGCCCCGGACCACATCTTCCCCTACGTGCTGCAAGCCATCAACGCGGCCGCGCAGTCCATCCGCTACGAGGGCTACGATTTCAAAAACGCCGAACTGGGCCAGGCCTTGGCGGCGCGCGCGGCGGCCGGCGTGAGTGTGACCGTGCTGCTGGAGGGCGCTCCGGTGGGCGGGCTGGAGGATCAGGAGCGCTGGAACTGCCAGCAGATTGAGGCCGCCGGCGGCGCGTGCTGGTTCATGTTCAACGACGCGGCCGCCAGCCCGCCCATCCATGACCGCTACGCCTATCAGCACGCCAAGTTCATGCTCGTGGACGACCGCTGGCTGCTGACCGGCTCCGAAAACCTGAACTACAGCTCGATGCCGTCCGACTCCAAAACCGACGGCACCGCCGGCAACCGCGGCCTGTGGCTGTGGACCGACGCGGCCGGCCCGCTGGCGCACGTCCGCTCGGTGTTCGAGCATGACCTGGACCCCCAGCATCACCGGGA
>JAEURL010000609.1 GCA_016789165.1 Anaerolineales bacterium
TTGGCCAGGTTGACGTCCATGGGCGTCTTGGAGCTGACCAGGTGGCCGTTGGCCATGGCCGCGGCCACAATCGTCCGGTAATTCTTGTCCTCGCACACGCCGATCAGCAGGCGCTCGCCCTTGGCGGCCTCGGCCACCGGGACGATCAACTCGTTGTCCTTCTCGGCCTGGCCCGGCCCAAAGACGGCCAGCGGCAGGCCGGTGGCGCCCAGGACCTTCTTGACGGCCGCCACGGCGTTGGCGGCCGTGTTGGGGGAGCCGTCGGCCTGGGTGAGCGACAGGGTCAGCATGATCAGGCTGGCGCCGGCGGCCTCGGCGGCCCGGGCCCAATCGCCGGGGTCGTCCATGGCCTCGCCCCAGGCCGCATTGAGCAGCGGAGACCAGTCGTCCGGCCGGCGGTCACGCACTTCCAGCGCCAGGGCCGGCGCGTGCGGCATGGCGCCCGGGACGTCGAAGTGCAGGAAGGGCAGGCTGGCCTCGCCGCCCACCGTCAGCGTGCGGGCCCGAGTGCCGCCCTCAGCGGCGGTGGCGCCCAGCGTCACCTCCCGGACCTTGCCCGCCCATTTGTCCTTGGGGATTTCGACCGGCATGACTATCTCTCCTTTAAAAGACCAGGATGTGCTCAGCCGCGATCGCCCATTCGGCCAGGCTATCCGGGCTGATGTGCTTGACGCCCTCAATCAGCACACGCGGCTTCAGGCCGCGCATCTCGGCCGACAGGCCGCTGTAGCCGACTTCACCGTGCTGGATCAGGGAACGGATCATGTGCTCGATGTTCGGAATGCCTTCCGGCGGCTCCTGCCCCGGGAAGGCACACTGCACGCCGTCGCCGGCCAAGTACAGGCGCACCCGCAGATCGCGGCGTTTGGCCAGGTTGACGGCCAAGCGCAGGGCCGTGTACGGCCGCTCCTGGCCGTAGGGGCCGTCGTTGAGGATGAACAGGTAGGTCTTGGGTTCGGGTTCGGCCGGCGGGAGGGGGGTCATGCGTGCTCCAGGTACGCTTCCAGGGTTTTCAGCGCGATCATGGCCGACGGGCGTGGTTCGCCCGGCCAATCGTGCATTAAGAAAGCATACGCCACTCCCCGGTCGCGCAGCAACTGGGCGGCGGCCTGCGCCGGGATGTCCGGCGGCACCTGCGGGATGGCTTCGTCCATCACTGCGCTCACCGGCTGATCCGGCTGGGCCGCCAGATCCACGGCCCGCGCCCAGCCGCAGGCCATCCCGTCTTCGTCCAGGACCACGACGACCTCGGCCGCTGGCGTCTGGCGCGTCAACCGGGCGGCCACGACCGCCCCCGTCTCCGTGTCATGGCAGACCGGGACGCCGATGGTCATCAGGTCGCGAACGAGGCCGGGCATCGTGTCTCCGGATAATCGCGGCTGGGCGGCGGACGCCTCAGGGCCGACGTCCGCCGTCCAGCGCCATAGTCACTACAGCAGAGCCGGCATCCCCAGCGCCGGATGGTTCTGCTCGGTCAGAAACGCTACGAGGCTTTCCACGTCAGTGGCGATGCGCTCGTCACAGATCTTGTCGATCAGGTCGGGGTCGCCCTCGCGCTCGGCCACCTTCTTCAGCTGCTCGGCCATCTGCTCCTTGAGCACCGACGACATCCAGACCACGCGCTTGAAGCCCCCGT